>JAIORY010000253.1 GCA_021107915.1 Bacteroidales bacterium
TTTATGGAATTTCTAAGAGATTTATGGGCATTTTTAAAGGAACGCAAAAAGTTTTGGTTATTACCACTTATTATTGTCTTATTATTATTAGGCATATTAATTGTCTTTACCAGTGGTTCTGCAATAGCTCCATTTATTTACACATTATTTTAATAAAATTATAACTATGGCAACCATTTTATTAGGCATTTCAGCTTATTATCACGACAGTGCTGCGGCAATTATTGTTGATGGCGAAATTATAGCAGCCGCTCATGAAGAACGTTTTACACGAATAAAACACGACTCTTCTTTTCCAATTAATGCATGTAAATATGTATTGAGCGAAGCAGGTATAGATTTTGAAAATGTAACTGCTGTTTCATTTTATGATAAACCATTAATTAAATTCGAGAGATTACTGGAAACTTATCATGCATTTGCACCAAAAGGCTTATTTAGTTTTCTATCGGCAATTCCTGTGTGGATAAAGGAAAAGCTTTTTATGAAAAAAATGCTTAGGGATGAACTTTCAAAACTGGGAAAGAAAAAAGTTCCTATTTTGTTTCCTGAACACCATTTATCTCATGCAGCAAGTGCATTTTATCCCTCACCTTTTGAAGATGCAGCCATTTTAACCATTGATGGAGTTGGTGAATGGGCTACAACCACAATCGGATATGGAAAGGATAATAAGATAAAAATGATAAGTGAATTGCACTTTCCTCATTCACTTGGACTGCTTTATTCTGCATTTACATATTATACCGGCTTTAGAGTTAATAGTGGTGAATATAAGTTGATGGGTCTTGCCCCTTATGGAGATACAGAATCAGAGCAAACTAAAAGCTACAAAGAAAAAATAGTTAACGAACTTATTGATATACGTGAGGATGGATCAATTTTACTAAATATGAAATATTTTAAGTTTGCTACCGGACTTAAAATGACCAACGATAAAAAATGGACTAAATTATTTGGTATCCCTCCACGAAACCCTGAATCAGAAATAACTCAGGAATACATGAATATGGCTCTGGCTATCCAACAGATTACCGAAGACATTGTTATTAAACTTGCCAAAACAGCCAAAAAACTTACAAAAAGCGATTATTTGGTAATGGCCGGTGGAGTTGCACTAAATAGTGTAGCTAACGGAAAACTACTAAGTTCCGGAATATTTAAAGACATTTGGATTCAGCCGGCTGCAGGAGATGCAGGTGGAGCATTAGGAGCAGCTTATTTGGGCTGGCACTTATGGAAAAACGGGGAAAGAATACCAGTAAAAACTCCTGATGCTATGAAAGGTGCATATCTTGGACCTCAATTCTATGAAAACGATATTAAAGGGGTCATAAGTAAATATAATGCTAAATATGACTATTTTGATGATTTTAATGAATTAATAAAACTTGTAGCTTCTAAAATTTCCGAAGGTAATGTTGTTGGTTGGTTTCAGGGAAGAATGGAATATGGCCCAAGAGCATTGGGCAATAGAAGTATTCTTGGTGATGCCAGAAATCCTGAAATGCAAAAGAAAATGAATCTGAAAATAAAATACAGAGAAGGATTCAGACCCTTTGCTCCTACTGTTCTCGAAGAAGATATTCAAGAGTTTTTCGTACTGGATAAACCTTCACCTTATATGTTGCTTGTCATTCCTGTTAAAGATGAAAGACTGAAACCTTTACCTGAAAATTATCATAAAATGGAGCTTTATGATAGATTATATCATTTGCGCTCCGATGTTCCTGCTATTACTCATATCGATTATTCCGCAAGAATACAAAGTGTGAATAAAAATACAAATCCAAAATATTGGGGTTTAATTAATGAGTTTAAAAATCAAACGGGTTATGGAGTAATTGTAAATACTAGTTTTAATGTTAGAGGGGAACCAATTGTTTGCACTCCTGACGATGGGTTTAGATGTTTTATGAGAACTGAGATGGATTATTTAGTGCTCGGGAATTATTTGTTTGACAAAACTCAACAGGAAAAATTAATAAATGATTCTAATTGGAAGGAAGAATTTAAGTTAGATTAAATGACAAAATGCGTAAATGATAAAATGATTTATTAACTTCACAAAAACAAAAAAGATGAAATCAACTGCAAACCAGAATAAACGCAAAACATCAATCGGAAAGAAAATAAAGTATTTTTTAATTATTTCATTTGTTACTGTTATTGTTTTCTTAGTTGCTGCCGAAATATTATTGTCTTTAATTAATCCACAACCTTATCAATATCCTACACTTAAATTCTCAGAAAAATATAAGAGAATCTATCATTCTAATGTAACAATTAAAGATCATAATCCACCCGAAACAAGATATTATTCAACTGATGATATGGGATTCAGACAAAGTAGTTCTACAATCTCAAAAGAAAACAATAAACCCAATATTGTTTTATTAGGCGATTCTTTTACGTTTGGTATTGGAGTAAACGATGGTTTTGAATTTGCATCAGTTCTTGCTGACAAGCTAAAGCAAGATTATAATGTAATAAATCTCGGCATTGGTGGTTGGGGCTTAACACAAGAAATAAGAGTATATTACGAATTAGGTCAATCTTATAATCCCGAAATTGCAATTATTATTTTCTGTAATAACGATCCTAGTGATAACTTATTAGATGATGTTACTAGAATCAATAATGGAGAATTTGAATTTATTGATTCAAATGATGCTTCCAGTGGCACTCTATCAAAAATAAGCAAATTGCTATCCCGTTCAATTATTCAAAAAAGTAATTTATATAACAGTATCCGAAATTATCTTTACTTAAGACACCATGCAAATGCCATTGAACAAATAAATAATCCTGAAATCAAAACATCTGAAATCCCCGAAAGTGAAAAATTTTATTGTGAATTGCTTGATGTATTTGCAAATGATTTGAAACAAAAAGATATAAAGCTTATGTTTACTTCAATAAATTACCTTAAAGATGGCAAAATCGAATCCGAACTTCATGATTTTCCATTTATTGAAAAACATATTTTTGAATTAGATTCTTTGGGTATTATTGATTTTGTGAATATTAATAAATGGTTTAATGAGGAAGATATGCTTCCTTCGCCGGTTGGTCATTACGACAAAAGATGGAACTTTGTTTTGGGTGATAATCTGGCTGATTATATTTTATCAAATAATTGATTATTGAATTGATTTTAGTGTATAAGCTCCCATTCAATTAACTTATCATAAATAATATTTGCAATAATAAAATTTGCTTTAGCATTTGCGTGAACATCTTCCTGACTTATCCATAAACTCTCCGGCTCATACTTATGTAAATAATCAAGCAGGTCAATAAACCTTATATTCTTCTCCAAAGCAATATTTTCAATATATTTTGTAGCAATACTTAATGGATATTCCTTTATTTCATGTAATTCTGGAATGCTAACAAATATGAGATTGATATGTTCTTGTTTGCAAATATTTATTAATTCAAAAAGACTTTCTTTGTTTTGAATTAAAGCACTTTCATTTTCATTAGAATATAATTTGCTATAATAACTTTTCCAATTATTATCTTCATTCATTAAAACACCAATTTTTTGAATCTTATCAAAAAGAAAAGCAAATAAATATGAATTTCTGATAAATGAAGATTCCAATTTTGAAACTTTTGGTACAGGCTCCACATCATTTACAAAATACATTAAAATTACAATGTTTGGTTTAAATTCCAAGCCTTTGAGTTTAAATAGCTCAACCTCCATAATAGAATTGTAATTTCCAATTCCTGTATTTATTACCTCATAATTGGTTTTTGAGTAGTTTAACTTTTTTTCTAACACTTTTGAATAAATACTATCGAAAGGAAGTCCCCATCCTAAAGTAAATGAATCTCCAATAAAAAGTATTCTGTTAGTTGAATCACTTTTATTTACTGATATTTCCCTATCTCTGAATCCAAAAGAATTTGTTGTTATATTTACACCATAATAATTTCCAGATGAATTACTATAATGATGAAAAGGTAATTTATTATTTGATAATGGTTTTTTAAGTTCTACAGCATATCGCCACATTTCTAGATTATAATTCTTGAGATTATCATAAAAGATGCGTATAAAAACTTCACAAAGAGTAACTGTTATAATAATTGAAATTAAAATTAATAATAATTTTATCAATATTTTTTTCATTTTATTATTAATTGTTTGTTTTATCCTTACTTAATTTAAAAATTTATTATTTAAAATAGTGTATAAATAAATGGTGCTATTGCTGAACCACTTGTTAAAACAATTAGCACTCCAAATAACAATAATATAATGATTATCGGTAACAACCAAAACTTCTTACGCACTTTTAAAAAATCCCATAAATCTTTAAAAAATTCCATTTTAATAAATTGTTGTTTATTGATTGTTAATTTTATTAATAAAATCGCCAAGTTTCTTTGCAAACTTTTTATGTGCAACAGGGCTTGGATGAAAATCATGAGGTAAATTCAAGTTTTCCGAAATATTATAATCTACTGATAAGTCAACTGCATTTATGTTCTTTGAATTACAATATTCAATCATCTCCAATGTTATATCTCTATTTTCCATTCCTGCAACAATTAATTTTATATCATTTTTTTGGCAAATTTCATTTATTTTATCAATAATTGCTTTTGTAACTTCATTACTATTTGAGAATTTCTCATCAAAATAAAGATAAACTTTTTCAATAAAATTTAATAATGAGGAATACTCATTAAAAGGCAATCCCTTATATTCAACTAAATCTGCTTTATGAATTTGTAAACCATTTTTTTCGCTATATGTAGCATATGGTTGTGAAAGTGGCCCTAAAAAATTCCAAGAGGTAACGGCCTTTCTTCGTCTTAATAAAAAAGCATTTCGACGATCGTGTACCGAACTATATGCAACAACTATAATTTCCGGCTTTTTAGAATTTTTAAGCCCATCCATAATTTGCAATAAAGAATGTATTGTACCATAGCCACTACAACCGAAATTTCTTATTTCGTATTTATCTTTATATAATTCTTGTAGAAGCCATACATAAGTTTCGTCATTATTAATAGACCAGCCATGAGTATCCGATCCTCCCATGACCCATAGTTTTGGTTTATTAACATAATTACTATCCTCAGCAATCGGATGTGTTATTCTTAAAGTGTTGCTTTTATGTGTTGTAATAAAAGTATAATTATTATTTAATGTTACAAATAATTTTCCTGGTAAGTGAGTATAACCTAAAAGGCTGTCTTTTTGAAAATATCTACCTCCCGGCTCAACCGTTATATTTGGCCTGTATTTAGGACTTGCAGGATGATGCCCGAGTAATCTTAAACTTACTTCTGCTATAATTATAATAACTATAGGTAGAAAAACTATTATAATGCAATAAAAAACAAACCTCTTTTTAGTATGTTTATTTATTTTCATATACCTAAATATCATAAAATACAAGTCAAAGATATATAATGTTTTCTGTTACTTAACTATAAATCACTAATATTTATTAACACATCTGCTAATTTCGTTTTTTTAGTTACTTTTATTTTAAATATTTATTTCGTATCATTGTAATATTAAAATAAATTAATGAGTTTTAGTAAATCACATAAAGAATATCCGTTGGTATCAATAATTACCGTTAATTATAATCATGCTCATATTACTTGCGAACTTATAGAATCACTAAATAAAATAACTTATCCAAATATTGAAATCATTGTTGTAGATAACTTTTGTGCTACTGACGAACCAAAAATCATAAAAGAAAAATATCCAAATATTATTTTAGTCGAGAATCCAATTAATTATGGCTTTGCTGCCGGAAATAATTTTGGAATAATGTGTGCCAGAGGAAAATATGTTTTCCTATTAAATAATGACACCGAAGTTAATGAGAATTTTCTTGAACCCCTCGTTGATAAATTTGAATCAGATCCATCAATTGGTGCAGCAAGTCCAAAAATTCGTTTTTATCATACTCCAGATCGCATTCAATATGCCGGCTACACTCCTATTAATTATTATACAATGCGGAATTTTTCAATTGGGTATAATGAAGTTGATAAAGGTCAGTACAACCAAGACAGGGAAACAGCTTATGGGCATGGTGCTGCTCTTATGGTACCGATGAAAGTCATTAAGGAAATCGGAATGATGTCGTACATATTTTTTCTTTATTATGAAGAAGCCGACTGGTGTGCCAGAATAAAGGCTGCAGGATACAAAATTATGTTTGTGTATAATTCTTTAGTTTTACATAAAGAATCAATATCTACAGGAAAACTCAGTTCTCTTAAAATATACTACCTCAACAGAAATCGAATTGTATTTATGCGGCGTAATATTAAAGGAAAAGCTTTATATATTGGAATTTTATACCAGCTTTTTGTAGCAATTCCAAAAAATGCTTTTAAATTGCTTCTTAAAGGCAAGTTTAAATTATTTTATGCCTATTACCGTGCTATCGGCTGGAATATTAAAAATTTTAAGAGTAAAGAAATTTACGAAAATCCGATGCTTTAATATGACTTTTTTCAACTAATCAGTTAATCAACAAATACATAATTTCTCCCGACAGCTATCAGTATTGAGAATAAATTTTAATAACGGGGCAATGGATTACTCATATTTCCACCTACTTCCCTTATTCCACTTATTCCTAATTCAATTCAAAAATATTTATTTCATTTTTTATGTTTTATGCAAATTAATTCCTATTTTTGTATAGTACTGATCGATTACAATTTTTTTTATCACAAATAAATAAGCTTTGATTGAATACGAAATTATAATAATAATTATTATTTGGATACTAAGTATCTATTTTGGATTATCTTCTCTATATTTATTTATCTTTTCTTTCAGCTCTTTATTCTATCAAAAAAAACAATATTTTGAAAGCATTGATTTTCAAAATTTCTTGATTTTAATCCCTGCTTACAAAGAGGATAATGTAATTATTAATACTGCTAAAGAAGCACTAAAACAAAATTACCCTTCTAAGTTTTATGATGTATATGTTATTGCTGATTCTTTTAAAAAACCAACTATCGAAGAATTAAAAAGAAATAAAGTTAATGTTTTAGAAGTTTCTTTTGAAAAAAGTACTAAGGCAAAAGCTATAAATAAAGCATTAAGCAGTATTAAGAACACCTATGATGCCATAATAATTTTAGATGCCGACAACATTATGGAAAAAGATTTCATCAAAAAAATTAATTTTTCATTATCCAACGGACATAAAGCAATTCAGGCTCATCGTGTTGCAAAAAATCAAAATAATTCTATTTCTGTTTTAGACTCAATAAGTGAAGAAATTAACAATTCGATATTTAGAAAAGGGCACTCTGCACTCAGTCTTTCTTCAGCACTTATCGGTTCAGGAATGGCTTTTGAATATCATTTGTATAAAAATATCATGCAAAGCATTAACTCTCCGGCAGACGAAGATAAGGAATTGGAACTTAAATTATTCGAAGGTAAAAATAAAGTTACATATATGGAAGAAGCTTATGTTTTTGATGAAAAAATAAGTAGTGCAAAAACATTTGTAAACCAAAGATCGAGGTGGATAGCGTCGCAATTATACTATGCAAAACGTTATTTTTTTAAAGCTTTTGTTAAATTATTCACACAATTAAATATAGAGTTATTCGACAAATTAATCCAATTAATTATTCTTCCGAGAATAATTATGTTGGGTGGATTATTTGCCGGCTCTGTTTTAACTTTTTTCTTTGCATCAAGCACCCTGTTCTATTTTTGGATAGCAAGTACAATAATTTGTTATTCCGCCATATTATTGGCTATACCAAAACATTTCATTAATAAATCAACATTAAAAGCATTACTTTATTTACCTTATGGTTTTTTTCTTATGTTATTTTCAATTTTTAGATTTAAAAAATCAAGAAAACAATTTAACCCAACACCACATACAAGTAATAATACAATGAAAAATGACTAAAATTATAAAAATATAAGTCAGAAATCTTATACAACCTAACTCCTTCCCCTATTGGGGGAAGGTTGGGAAGGGGGTAATTAAAATTTTAAATTATGATCATTATAAATATTTTGCAAATAATATTATTGATTTATCTGGGACTGTCAAGTTTTTACATTTTTATTTTTGGATTCGCAGGAATTTTCAATAAAAAAAGCAAACAAAAAGAGCCGTTAACCAAGCGAAAATTTGCGGTTATGATCCCGGGATATAAAGAAGATCAAATAATATTGGAAGTTGCTAAAGATGCACTAAAGCAAAACTATCCAACAGATTTGTATGATGTTATTATCATCGCAGACTCATTTAATCCAAAAACAATACAATCATTAAAAAAGCTACCCCTTAAAGTTATTGAAGTTTCTTTCGAATCAAGTACAAAGGCAAAAGCTTTAAATAAGACAATGGAAGTGATATCTGATGATTACGATATTGCTTTAATATTGGATGCGGATAATTTGATGGAAACTGATTTTATATTGAAAATGAACATTGCTTTTGATAATGGGTTTATAGCGGTTCAAGGTCATCGTGCTGCAAAAAACACCAATACTTCATTCGCAATATTAGATGCTGTTAGCGAGGAAATAAATAATAACATTTTTAGAAAAGGCCATAGGGTTCTTGGATTATCAGCAGCATTAATTGGTTCGGGAATGGCAATTGAATACTCATACTTTAAAAATATGATGAAATCAATAAAAGCAATCGGTGGCTTTGATAAAGAAATTGAACTTCACATGTTAAGAGATCACAAGCGTATCGAATATTTAAAAGATGCACTTGTTTTGGATGAGAAAGTTCAAAAATCTGAAGTTTTTTCAAATCAAAGAAGACGATGGCTAAGTGCTCAATTACACTATTTTAGTAAAGATTTTATCACTTCATTAAAACATTTAATCTTAAAAGGTAATATTGATTATTTTGATAAAGCCATTCAGTTTATTCAACCTCCAAGAATAATGCTCTTAGGATTCCTAATTGTCATTAATATACTTTCGATAATTTGGAATTCGCCAAGCTTTATATATGCTTGGGCTATAGTACTTGCTGCCTGTATATTTGCATTTATTGTTTCTATTCCAATAAAATTTTATAACTTTACTACTTTAAAAGCATTATTTAAATTGCCACTTGCATTTTTCTTAATGTTTATTTCACTATTAAAAATAAAAGGTGCAAATAAAAAATTCATACATACAGAACATTCAGCTAATATAGAAAATACAAATAAATAATTATAAGATATGAAAATAGGTATAGAAGGACAAAGATTATTTCGGAAAAAAAAGCATGGCATGGACATGGTTGCTCTCGAACTGATAAACAACTTACAAAAAATCGACAATAAAAATGAATATGTAATTTTTGTCAAGCCGGATGTTGACAGAGATTGTATGCACGAAACAGCTAATTTTAAAATTGTTGAACTTTCCGGAAATTCTTTTCCTATTTGGGAGCAATTTTTATTACCACGCGCTGCCCGAAAAGAAGGTTGCGATATTTTGCATTGCACCAGTAATACAGCTCCAATAAATACAAAAATTCCGTTAATAATCACTCTCCATGATATTATTTATTTGGAAAGTATTAGTATCCTGAAAAAGGGAGGTACTAATTATCAAAAGGTTGGAAATATGTATCGCCGTTTTGTGGTTCCAAAAAATGTTAAAAAAAGTAAAAGAATAATTACTGTTTCACATTTCGAAAAAGACAGAATAAGGAATTTTTTCGGTTATCCTGAAAATGATAAAAAATTAGTAGCCGTTTATAATGGCGTTAGCGAATATTTTAAAGTAGTTGATGATAAAGAAGAACTTGACAGAGTTAAAAAGCTTTATTATCTTCCTGATGAATTCTTGTTTTTCCTTGGAAATACAGATCCAAAAAAGAATACACCCGGTACATTAAAAGCATATTCAGAATTTATAAAAAACAGTGATAAAAAGATTCCTTTGCTAATGCTTGATTTTGGTTCTGATTATCTAAATAAATTATTGGAAGACATTGGCGATCCTGAACTAAGAAAACATATTCAACTTACAGGTTATATTAAAAACACCGATTTACCTGCAATTTATAATCTATGTACAGTTTTTCTGTATCCATCATTACGCGAGAGTTTTGGAATTCCACCACTCGAAGCAATGCGATGCGGTGCTCCGGTTATTAGTTCAAATACTTCATCAATGCCTGAAATTGCAGGTGGAGCAGCACATATAGTTGATCCGTTTAATCCCAGTGAAATTGCAAAAGGAATTGAAAAGATTATTTCTGATGATAATTACAGAAAGTCATTAGTTGAAAAAGGTCTTATTCAATCTGCTAAATTTTCATGGAAAAAAATGGCCGAAAATGTTCTTGAATTATATCAGGAAATATATAATATGACTAATAACAAATAATACGTTTTCACACATGATAAAAAACAGAGACTTCATCGTTTTTGGATTACAAGCCTGGGATATAAATATCGCTAGTACTTGCAAATATACAGCTACTGAAATTTCGAAGCAAAATAGGGTTTTATATGTATGCCCTCCCCTTCAAAGAAAAGTATCTATTTCTCAAAAAGATAAACCGGAAATCCAAAAACGTCTTAAAATAATTAAAGGAGAAAAACCTGATCTTGAAAAAATTAACGATAATTTCTGGGTTCTTTATCCACGTACTATTATCGAAACTATAAACTGGATAAAATCACCTGCAATTTTTAATTATTTCAATAAAATCAATGAAAAACGATTTGCGAAACAAATTTTAAAAGCAGCGAATAAACTTCAGTTTAAAGATTTTATTCTTTTTGATGATAATTCTATGATACATGGTTTTTATTTGAAAGAACTTTTAAAACCTAAATTATTTATCTATTTGCTTCGCGATGCTGTAATTCTTGTACCATATCATAAAAGGCATGGAACACGATTACAACCACAAATTATCGCAAAAGCTGATTTTGCCGTTGCAAACTCTGATTTTTTTGCAAATTATTGCAAACAAACAAATCCAAAATCATTTATGATTGGACAAGGTTGTGATTTGAAAATGTATAACGATGAAGATGGCAGTCTTAAAATTCCTGATGATCTTAAAGATATTAAAAAACCAATTATTGGATACGTTGGTTTTTTAACAACAATAAGATTAGACATAGAAGTTCTTGTACATTTTGCCGAACAACGACCAAATCATAGTCTTGTTTTGGTTGGACCCGAAGATGAAGATTTTAAAAACTCAAAACTGCACCAGCTTGATAACGTATATTTTCTTGGCAGAAAAAAACCGGAAGAATTGGCTGCATACATCAAAGGGTTTGATGTTGCATTAAATCCACAAAAAGTAAACAAAATTACTGATGTAAATTATCCATTAAAAATTGATGAATATCTCGCAATGGGAAAACCCACAGTTGCAACAAAAACAACTTTTATGAACTATTTCAAAGATTATACATATCTACCTTCAACTAAAGAAGAATATGTAACTGAAATAGATAAAGCACTTAAAGATGATACTCCTAAACTAAGGGAAGAAAGAATTGCTTATGCATCCGGTCATAGTTGGGAAAACTTTGTTAAAAAGATTTATCAACAAATTGAAAATATTGAAGCAGAAAAAAAATTATAAAATATATATTTTCTAATCATTGATATTGGGGAAAATTTAAAATGGTAACAAACAGAGATATAGTTATTTTCGGTCTTCAAAGATGGGACAAATTTACATCAACCATTACCCGGAATATTGCAATGGAAATGTCAAAAAACAATCGGGTGCTTTTTGTAAATCCGCCACTATCACGCAGATATGCTATTTTTCGAAAAGATTTACCATTTGTGCAAAAACGTTTAAAAATACTTAAAGGTAAAGAAGAAGATTTGGTTCAGGAAAATAAATACTTATGGGTATTCTATCCAAAAATGATTGCCGAATCAATTAACTGGATAAAACCTGTTTCTATTTTTTCTTTCTTTCACAAAAAAAACGAAAAACGTTACGCCAATAAAATTAAGGATGCAATAAAAAGATTGAATTTTAAAAACATAATTCTTTTTGGAGACACAGAAATGGTTCATGGCTTTTACCTAAAGGATCATCTAAAACCTGATATTTTCTTTTATTTATTAAGAGACGCCATAACATTTGTTGATTATCATATAAAACACGGAAAAAGACTTCATCCTTTATTACTTAAAAAAGCTGATTTTGTTGTTACCAATTCCGATACTTTTGAGCGTTTTGCCAAAAAATCAAATCCAAGATCTTATTTCATTGGACAGGGTTGCGATATAGAGCTTTATAATGATAACAAAGGCAAGTTGAAAATTCCTGATGATATTAAAAATATCAAAAAGCCGATAATCGGATATATTGGTGCTTTAACTACAATTCGACTTGATATTGACATTCTTATTTACATTGCCGAAGAAAGACCAAACTGGAGTTTGGTGCTTATCGGACCTCAACAGGAAGGCTTTAAAAACAGCAGACTTGATGAATTGAAAAACGTCCATTTTCTTGGAGCAAAAAAACCTGAGACTCTTCCTTCTTACCTTAAAGGAATTGATGTTACCCTAAATCCTCAAATTTTAAATGAAATTACAGATCTTAATTATCCTTTAAAACTTGACGAATATTTAGCAATGGGCAAACCGGTAGTTGCAACCAAAACATCATTTATGAAATTTTATTTTAAAGATTATTCATATCTTGCTGACACAAAAGAAGAATATGTGCAACAAATTGAAAAAGCTTTAAACGAAGATTCACCTGAAATGGCAACTAAAAGAATAGCTTTTGCGGGTGAACATTCATGGGAAGCATTTGTTTCGAAAATGTATGAACAAATAGAGAAATCATAATATATTAATGATAAAAGGCAAACATATTATTGTTCACGGACTACAAAGCCTCGATTCTCCAATTGGGAGTAATTGCATAAATATTGCGCATGAATTTTCTAAACAGAATAAGGTATTATACGTTAATTACCCTTTGGACAGAATTACTTCTTTCAGGCAAAAATCAAATCCTTTGGTTATTAAAAGAAAAAATATCCTTAGAAAAAAACAGCCGGATCTCGTTCAAATCAATGATAATTTGTGGAATTTGTATCCACGAACCATGCTTGAATCAATCAATCAAATTGGTTTTAAACCTTTAGTATCTTATCTAAACAAAATAAATAATAAGCGTTTCGCTGCAAAAATCAAAGAAGCAATTGATAAACTGAAATTTAAAGATTTTATTCTTTTTAATGATAGTGATTTTTACAGAGGATTGCATCTGAAAGAATTATTATCTCCTGCTTTATTAGTTTATTACACCAGAGATAATATGCGCGCAACCTATTATTTTCGTAAACACGGAACATTTTATGAAGACAAAATAATGAAGAAAGCTGACTTGATTATTTCAAATTCTGTGTACTTGAATAATATTGCAAAAAAACAAAATCCAAACTCTTCTTATGTTGGACAAGGCTGCGATATTTCATTATTTGATAATGACCTCGTTAAAGAAATCCCTGAAGATATTAAAAGTATTAACAAACCGATTATCGGATATATTGGAGCCTTAAAAAGCTCAAGATTAAGTGTAGTTACTATAGAATATATTGCAAAAAGCAGACCTGACTGGAATATCGTTTTAGTTGGCCCTGAAGATGATTTATTTAAAAATAGTTCCTTACACAAATATTCTAATATACATTTTCTTGGTTCAAAAAAAATGGATGACCTTCCCTCCTATTTAAAGGCATTTACTGTAGCAATTAATCCACAATCATTAAATTCTTTAACAATAGGTAACTATCCAAGAAAAATTGATGAATATCTCGCGATGGGAAAACCAACGGTTGCTACACTTACCGAAACCATGAAAGTCTTTAAAGATTATACATATTTGGCAGAAACAAACGAAGATTATGTAAAATTAATTGATTTGGCAATTAACGAAAATTCAAAAGAAAAGGAACTTGAAAGAATTGAATTTGCAAAAACACATACATGGGAAAATAATGTTTCTATTATTTATGCCGCATTTAAGAAAACATTAAACAAATGAGTTTAAAAGAAAAAATAAAGTCAAATAAAAAATTAAAGCAACTGACTCTTTGGGTTTTAACACCAAAAAATCAGGCTCGCCCAAGATTGTGGGTAAGACTTTTTCTTACTCCAATAATTCATAAAAAAGGAAAAGGTGCAAAGATTTGTCATAGAACCAGAATAGATATTATGCCCTGGAATAAATTTTATCTTGGAAAGAATTCAACTATTGAGGACTTTGCAACCATTAACAATGGTGTTGGTGATATTATTATTGGAGACAGAACACGGATCGGTTTGGGAAATACTTTGATTGGCCCCGTTACTATTGGGAATGATATTATGCTTGCCCAAAACATTGTAATGTCGGGTCTAAATCATGGATATGAAGATATAACAATGTCAATTCATAATCAAAAAGTTACAACTGCTCAAATTACGATTGAAGATGAAGCATGGATAGCAGCTAATGCTGTTATTGTTGCAGGTGTAACCGTAGGAAAGCATTCAGTTGTAGCAGCAGGAAGTGTTGTTACAAAAGATGTTCCTCCATACTCAATTGTTGGAGGAAACCCTGCAAAACTTTTAAAACAATATAATCCTGAATCAAAAAAATGGGAAAGGGTTAAATAAGTACTTAAAGTGAACTAAAGTTTAAATAATGAAAATCAAATTATTATGATAACAATTGAGATTTTATTCTGGGTCTTTTTATTTGTGGTATTTTATGCATATATTGGTTATGGGATTCTTTTATTTTTCATGATTCGCATAAAGAGATTATTCAAACTTGGAAGGAAACGTGTATTCGATCCTGCTTATGCTCCTGAAGTTACCTTATTTGTAGCTGCTTACAACGAAAAAGATTACGTTGAAGCAAAGGTTAAAAATTCCTTTGAGTTGGATTATCCTCAGGAAAAAATAAAACAAGTGTGGGTAACCGATGGTTCTGATGATGGCACACCCGATATGCTCAGAAAATATAAAGATAAAGGAGTTGAAGTTTATCATGAAGATGGTCGGGGAGGAAAAATTGGAGCTATGAACAGAGGAATGCAATTTGTAAAATCACCAATTGTTATTTTTTCTGATGGAAATACAATATTAGGAAAAGAATCTGTTCAAAGAATAGTTAATTTATTTTCTGATCCTAAAGTAGGTTGCGTTTCGGGTGAAAAAAGAATTTATCAAAAATCAAAAGACACTGCAGCCGGAACTGAGGGTATTTATTGGAAATATGAATCTACATTAAAAAAATGGGATGCTGAGTTAAATTCAGTAGTTGGTGCTGCTGGCGAATTATTCGCAATTAGAACCGAGCTTTTCCAGCATGTAGAAAAAGATACCTTACTCGACGATTTTATTATTTCACTAAGAGTTGCAATGAAAGGATACACTATTCAATATGATCCGGATGCCTATGCTATCGAAACATCATCAGAAAATGTAAAAGAAGAACTAAAACGAAAGATCAGAATTTCTGCCGGCGGAATCCAATCAATAATTCGATTAGGCTCCTTATTAAATATATTTAAGTATGGTTTACTTTCATTTCAATACATTTCGCATAGAGTGTTAAGGTGGACATTAGCTCCATTATCTCTATTGATTTTATTAATTTTCAATACAATAATTACTGCAAATAACGGATTTTTTAATTTTAACGATATTTTCACATGGCTTTTCTGGGGACAATGTGCATTTTATATTTTGGCTTTATTAGGTTGGTATTTCGAAAATAAACAGATAAAAATAAAAATATTATTTATCCCTTATTATTTCTTTGTAATGAATCTTTCTGTATTCCTCGGTTTACGAAGGTTTTTAAAAGGTAAACAAACGGTAAACTGGGAACGCGCAAAAAGAGGAAAATAAAACTATTAATATGAATAATACTTCAAAAACAAAAAAAATTAAAGTTTTAGAATGCATCCGGCAAGGACAAGTTGGAGGCGGCGAATCTCACTTAATTGATTTGTCAAGAACTTTAAATAAGGATGAATTCGAAGCTATTGCTTTATCTTTTACTGATGGTCCAATGATTGAAACACTTCGAAAGTCAGGGATAAAAACCTACGTAATTCATACCGAAAGTGGTTTCGACTTTAAGGTTTGGAAGCAAGTAGTGCAATTATTAAAAGATGAAAATATTGATATTGTTCATGCACATGGTACAAGAGCGAATTCTAATACTTTCTGGGCAGCAAAACAGTTAGGTATTCCTTTTGTTTACACAGTACATGGATGGTCTTTTCATCAGGATCAATCGCCTATAATTCGGAAAATCAGAGAAACTATTGAAAAATTTCTAACCAATGAATCTGATGTTACAATCTCTGTATCATTCAACAACCAAAAAGATGGTGTTGAAAGGTTTAATATGCTAAGATCAAAAGTTATATATTATGGTGTAGATCAAAATAAATTTGACATCAACAGAAAATATGATAATTTGCGTAAAGAATGGAAAATTCCAAAAAATAAAACTGTTGTAGGCTTTTTAGTACGGATGACTATACAAAAGGACCCACATACAATGATCAAAGCTATTCACAAAATTCTTGAAAAAACAAAGGATATTTACTTTGTGATGATTGGTGACGGTGATCTTAAAGAAAGTACTTTACAACTTGCAAAAGAACTAAATGTAGAATCAAATATCATTTTTGAGAACTTTCGGTTGGATATTCCAAATGTATTAAATTCAATTGATATTTATTGTTTACCCTCTCTTTGGGAAGGAATGCCAATTGGCTTAATTGAAGCTATGTCGATGAAAAAAGCAATTGTTGCCTCTCCTGTTGACGGAACAAAAGAAGCCATTGTAGATGAAGTTACCGGTTTGTTAGTTCCAGAACAAAAACCCGAATTACTTGCCAAAGCCATTCTTCGACTTCATAATGATAAAAAATTATTAGAAAAATTATCTGATAATGCCTATCGTTTTGCTCAACGAAAGTTTAACGCGAAAAGAATGACCAAAGAAGTTGAATATATTTATAAAAAAATATTGATCAGGAAGAAAATCAATTCTCTAACTAAATATAAAAATATAATAAAAAAAATCATCCCCTTTGTTTTGGCAAAAAAGCTGAGAGGACTATGGCAAAGGATTTTAAAATTAATTTATCATGGAAATAAATATTACTGTCCATATTGTAATAATAATTTCCGTAAATTTTTACCTGCCGGAATTAATATCCCTATTTACAAAGAGTTAAATGTAGTAGGTGCTGGATACAGAAAAAACAGTACATGCCCAAGATGTTATTCTATTGACAGAGAGCGTTTGGTCTATATGTATCTGGTAAAAAAATTGGATATTTTTAAAAATAAATACAAAATTTTACACATTTCACCTGAACCATCAATAAAATCGATTTTGAGAAATCAAGAAAACATTGAATATATTTTAGGTGAAAACTATAAAGATAAATACTTTTTCAACAAAGATTTTCTGCAATTAGATATTACAAACCTATATTATGAAGATGGGATATTTGATTTGGTAATTGCAAACCATATTCTTCAATATATTCAAGATGATGAACTTGCAATAAAAGAAATCTATCGTGTATTAAAACCCGACGGTAAAGCTATTTTGCAGGTACCAATTTCTTATGAATTAGAAACTACTATTGAAGATGAGTTTTTTATTTTACCGCAGATTAAAGAAAAACACTTTTTTAAGTATGAAAAGATAAAACTTTATGGAATGGATTATTTCACAAAACTAAAGAAAAACGGATTTCAAATTGAGATGATCAATCCTAAGGATGAAGGCTGGTTATATGAAAATAATAAACTTGCACTTAATCCTTCTGAAAAATTAATTATAGTAAGCAAATCACTAAACACTACTTAATTTAAAAAGTATATCATGTTTAAACAAAATATTTTTTACAAAAGAGTTATAATTGTTTTTGTTATCCTTTTATTTTTGACAGCAAAACATAACTTCTCACAAAATTGTGATCATCTTATTAGCTCAGGAACTACCCTTGTTGATGGCACCGGGCTTATTTATCCGGGCGATACTGTTTGCTTGCAAGCCGGTCAAAAGGATTATCTTTTACTAAGAAATATTCATGGCACTGAAGAACAACCGGTTGTAATTCTCAATAAAGATGGAAAGGTAGTTATTGATACTGATCATTTTTATGGAATTAAATTTGCAGCATGTTCTTTTGTAAAATTTTCCGGAAACGGCTCTGAAGCAAATCAATATGGCATTCTTGTTTCACGGGTTGAAAATGGTGCCGGAATTTCTGTAGATAATAAAAGTACTAATATAGAAATTGAATATACGGAAATATCTAATACTCTAATCAGTGGTATTGTTGCCAAAACTGAACCCGACCCATACGGCGATTGTACCTTCCCTGCTGTAAGGGATAGTTTTACAATGTATAATATTATTATTCATGATAATTATCTTCATAATATTGGAAATGAAGGAATGTACATTGGAAGTTCAAAATATACCGGACAAGAAATTTATCATTGCGACACAACAGTATTACCACATGTTTTGATGGGTGTTAAAGTTTATAATAATATTCTTGAAAATATTGGTTGGGATGGTATTCAGGTAAGCTCTGCTGTTTCGGATTGCGAAATTTTTGGGAATTATATTTTCCATGATAGTAACGAAGAAGAACAATGGCAAATGAGTGGAATTTTGATTGGAGGAGGAAGTAATTGCGATTGTTATAATAATACTATTATTGATGGAAAAGGTGATGGTATAGATTTGTTAGGTCTTGGTGATAACAGAATATTTAATAATTTGATTGTAAACCCGGGCAAAACGTATTATCCAAATCAACCTCCAACCGAGTACCAAAAACATGGTATCTGGACGGGAGATATTGTAACCAATCAGGGTACGGATTTTTTAATATACAACAATACAATAATTAGTCCCAGAACATTTGGAATAAAACTATCCAATTCTTCTGTTACTGATAATAAAATCTATAATAATATAATTGTTGATCCGGGTGCTTACAATTTGGTTGGTGATGATGCATATATCAATCGTACAAGCACTTATATTAATATTAATCTGTCAAATAATTTTTTAAATCCACTTGTTAATTCCGTCCAATTTATTGATCCTGCAAACAGCAATTATGATCTCCAGATAAACTCCCCTGCAATTAATGGCGGAAAAGACCTTTCTTTTCTTGGTTTGGATTTTGATATTGAAAATCGCCTTCGCCCCTATTATCTTTATTATGATATTGGTGCTTATGAATGTCAGGACTCAACTTTGTCAATTGATCCAATTGAAGAAGTAAAAGATGGAATTATATTGAGAAATAATTATCCAAACCCTTTCAGAAATAAAACAAGTATAAAATTTTATTTGCCTGAAAAATCACATATTATTATCAGTTTATTTGATAAAAAAGGTATAATGCTCAAAGAGTTATTGAATAAAAACATGCATAAAGGTGAACATAAAATAAAATTTGATGCAAAAAATTTAGCTAAGGGAACATACTTTTATACATTATCAACAAATAAAAACTCCCTAACAAAGAAAATGACAATATTTTAAAAAGAATAATACTAATTTTGAATTTTATTCAACTTAAATTAAAAAATGAGATCAGCACTAAAAAAATACATTCCTTTTGCAATGGGTCAAAAACTTAAAAGACTTTGGCAAAAATTTCAAAGCATTTTATTATCCGGATCAAGTTTTTATTGTCCATATTGCAAAAACAGTTTCAGAAAATTCTTATCAGGAGGTTCTGATTTACCTGTAATCATTAAAAACGAAATAATTGGAGCCGGACATCGTAAAAATTGTGTTTGCCCAAGATGTTATTCAACTGATCGCGATCGCCTCCTTTATTTTTATTTGCACAAAAAAACAAATATTTTTAACGAAAAAACTAAAATATTACATATTGCACCATCAGGAAGTTTAGCTGCTTTATTATCATCGAAAAAAAATATAGATTATCACACAGGCATTAAACATCACGAAGGTTTTTATTATTCCAAAGAAACTAAAATCTTTGATATTACAGCCATTCCATACAATGACAATGATTTTGATGTTATCATTTGTAATCATGTTCTTGAACATGTTATTGATGACAGAAAAGCAATGTCGGAAATTTTCAGGGTTCTAAAATCAGGTGGATGGACAATCTTACAAGTACCTATCTCAAAAATTTTAGAAAAAACATTTGAAGACAATAATATTGTTGACCCAAAAGAAAGAGAGAAATATTTCGGACAATTTGATCATGTAAGAATATATGGTCAGGATTATCCTGAAAGACTATCTGAAGTTGGATTTAAAGTTGATATTATTGATGTCTTTTCTGAAGAAATTAAAGATATTGAAATTGAAAAATTAGCTCTTAATAAAAAAGAAAAAATTTATATCGGTCATAAACCAACAAATTTATAAAATTATGAATCAAATTAAATCTACCCTAATTATTTTATTTATTCTATTAGGATTTTTTTTACATGCTGAGATTCCTAATGGAGCAAAAATTGAAAACATTGACAGTCTTCGCCAAACTCTGAATTTTTTAAAAGACGAATCAAAATACAAAACTCTGATGCAACTCTCAAATAAACTTTTTTCGAGTGAACCCGAAGAATGCATAAAATATCTGACAGAAGCTCTTAGCATAGCCAAAAAATCTGATAATCTAATATGGGAAGCAGATGCAAAAAACCGAATGGGATCATGTTATTATATTCTTGGTAAATTTAACGAAGCTCTTGAATATTATTTTTCATCACTAAAAACATGTAAGAATGCTGATTACAAACAGGGAATAGCAAAAGTATCGGGCAATATCGGACTGGTATATGATTATCTCGGTGAATTCAACAAATCTCTAAAATATCATCTCAGTTCTTTAGAAACAGAAGAATCTCTTAATAATAAAGAAGGCATTGCCGCATCGCTAAATAATATTGGGAATGTATATTATTCATTAAAAAATTACGATGAAGCACTCTCCTATTTTCAAAAATCATTGAGAATAAATCAGGTACTGGAAAATAATGAAGGAGTATCACATGCTTTTAATAATATTGGCATCATCTACCATGAAAAAAAAAATAATGATAAATCACTTCTGTATCTTCAATCTGCATTGGTAATCTTTATAGAAAGCAATAATTATAGTGGAATGGCTTCTTGCTATAATAATATCGGACGAGTATATTCTTCAAAGAAAAACTACAAAAGTGCTCTTGAGAATTTCAAAAAAGCTTATGAAATAAATGAAATTTCGGGTAAAAAATGGGGCATGGCTAATAATTTGCAAAATATTGGTAATACATATTTACAATTAAAAAAATATAATAGTGCAAAGGAAAATTTCGATAAAGCTTTAATTATTAGTGAAGATATTAATGCAAAATCATTATTGTCTGAAATTCATAGATCATATTCAGATTTTTATTTTGTGAATAATAATTATGAAAACGCATTGAATCATTTTAAAATGTACTCCGACCTCAGAGATACTATTTATTCTCAGGAAACAACTAAAAAAATATCTGATCTTCAAAAAAGCTATGAAATAAGCAAGAAAGAAAAGGAAAATGAAATTCTGATCAAGGATAATGAAATATCTAATCTACTGCTAACCCGGAGTAGAAATTTTCAGATACTAATTGCTGTTACTCTTTTACTTGTTTTAATACTAATCGTAATCATTTATAAAAGGTATCTTGACAATAAAAAGAGAAATATATTACTGGCTCAAAAAAGCAAAGAAGTTGAAATAGCAAACACAAAGCTTCATAATTTCAATGATAAGCTTGAAAATAAAGTAAAAGAAAGAACAAAAGCAATGCAGGAGGAAATTAATGAACGGGAAAAAGCAGATATTGACAGAAAAAAAGCATTAAAAACAGCTGAAGATGCAAACTACTTAAAAAATGCTTTCCTTGCTAATATGAGTCACGAGATTCGTACACCTCTTAATGGCATTATTGGTTTCTCCAGTTTGCTCGAAACCGAATTATCAATAATGGAAAATGAAGAGCTTTATGAATACGCAAAAGGTATCCAACAAAGTGGTGACCGCTTAATGCATCTTCTTAACAATATTATTGATATCAGTCGTATTGAAGCAAACGATATGGAAGTAAAACTAAATCCTTGTTTTATTAATGAAATTATGGAAAATGTATGTGAAATATTTCGATTCAATGCAAATGAGAAAAAACTTAAATTCAATACTAAATTTACTGAGCTTCCCGAAGCGCTGGCCGATGAATCATATATAACGAAAATTGTAAGTGATGTAATTGATAATGCCATTAAATACACTAATAGTGGTTTTATTAATATTGCTACTGAATATGATAAAAATCTAAATCAGATATTGATAACAATTAAAGATACAGGAATTGGAATCGACAAGGCTTATCTTAATCATATTTTTGAAGCATTCAGACAAGAAAGTTCCGGGTATTCCCGAACTTATCAAGGAGCCGGTCTTGGATTACCCCTTGCCGAAAAGCTGATTAAATTGATGGATGGTGATATTAAAATTGATTCAATAAAAGGGAAAGGTACAACCGTAATCTTATTCCTGAATACTTATAAGGAAGGTGAAATAATTACTACACAAGAAATGTCAAAGAAAGAAGATACACCTATCAAAACAAAAACGAATGAAGATAATTTGGATATTTTCTTTGTAGAAGATGACAGAATGAACAGAATAGTTTTGAAAAAAATGCTGACAAAGGTTGGTAAATGCACAGATGCAGTTGATGGTGATGAAACATTAAATATTATTGAAAAAGCATTTAATAAGGGTAAAGTTTTTGATATAATGATATTTGATATTAATTTACCTACTCCATGGGATGGCATAAAACTTATGAAGGAAATTAAAAAACGTTGGAAAAAATATAAAAATATACCATTTATTGCTCTTACTGCCTATGCAATGAGCGGTGATAAAGAGCGTTTTATTGAAGCCGGATTTGACAATTATATAGCAAAACCTGTTAACAAAGCCAGATTAATCAATATGATTAATAATCAAATGATGTTACGAAATAAAGAAAAATAATTTGAGAAAAATA
>JAIORY010000105.1 GCA_021107915.1 Bacteroidales bacterium
CTAACCATTGAAAACTCATGCTCATCCGATATTTTTTGTGACTCGGTAGATGTTTGCAAAAATACTGTGGCAGATTATACTTATTATATAGAAGGTACAACTGTGGATTTTGTAGATGCATCATTATATGCTGATTCATGGTATTGGGATTTTGGTGATGGATGTTTTTCTGCTGAGAAAAATCCCTCTCATCAATTCCAAGGCTATGGAATTTATTATGTTTGCCTGACAGCATCAAATCCATGCTCAACTGATATTTTCTGTGATTCGATTTTTAATAACCCTAAAGGTGATAATTTGAATTTGGTACAAGTTTATCCAAATCCTCCTTCAAGCAATTTAACAATTACTAATCCTACAAGTTTAAACGAGATTTTAGTTCAGATATTCACAATTTATGGTGATAAAGTTTATGAACATGAAATTGATTTTGAAAATAATTCAACTTATAAGATTGACCTTTCGGATTTACCAAGCGCACAGTATTTCTTGAAAATGATTAATGGTCGCAAGAGTGAAACAAGGAAGATTTTTATTGTGAAATGATGCCGGATGCTACAATTTATAAACATGGTTTTGTAACACTCATCAAATTGCAAATTAATATTGAATTCCTAATAAAGCATATATTTTGTTTATACTAAAATCTGTATCCTCATTAAAAAAGTAATTTTTTTGTATTTCCTGATTTGTGAATAAATCTAAATTTTCGACAAACTCATCTGCAGTCTTAATTTTTACGGCAAGATTCAATTCTATAATTTTATTCATATATTCATTCCCTGGTAAATCAACTATAAATACTTTAGTACCAAAAGACATACCTTCAAATATAGCTGTTGAATAAACTCCAACTAAATATGAAGCCTCTGAAAACAATCGGTATAAATTTGTTTTATTATTGTCAATTACTTGAGCATTTTCAAGATTTTGGAATTCGAGCAAATACGAATATTCATTTTTCCATCTATTGTATTCTCCCGGATGTAATTTATAAATAATATTAAAATCAGGTAATTTTTTTGCTACATTAAAAGCTAATTCAGACAATCTTTCACCTATAGTTCCTTGTGAGATGAACAATATTTGTTTCTCAATTTTTTGTGTATTCGAAAACATTTCTTTTTGAATAGAAAAATATGGAAATCCACCAATTAATATATTTTTATCTTCTATTGGGAAATTTGCATTTTTTCTCCAAAATTCTCCAAACGAAATAAAATAGTCCGGAAAATATTTTAATGGTTTGGTAACTATCGGAAAATGATATCCTAAATGAAATTTACTGACTGTTCCGTGTTGTATCTCAAAAGACAGAATATTCAAATCCTTACAAGCTGCAATTAATGCTTTTCGTTTTTCATAAGAAAAAACTAATAAAACAAATTTAGGTTTACGCTTTTTGAGTATCTTTTTATAATAATTATAGTCGTTTTTGAATAACTTTAATCCGGAAACAATAAAATGTTTTAAATCTATTTTTATCGAAAAATAGGAGTTGATTTCATTTTCAATTTTTTCTATGAAATTAAGGTTATCTTCAGACAAATTTATTTTAGTAAATACATTTAAAAAATAACTTCTAAAATAAATATAATCAAGATTCTTCTGATTGCTTTTTGTTTTTTCATAGTGTTTCCAAAAATATGGTTCTTCAATAATGTCATATTTGTTTTTATCAATATCTTTTAAAAAGAAACTTGAATATATTGCATGCTTTTCATTATTTATCAATATCTTTTTGCCATCAATAAAAAGTAAAAAATCTTTATGATAATTTCCTGTTAGCGGATTGTGCATAAGCGAATGATAAAAAAGTGCAGGAAAAGCTTTTAAAATATCATTTGCTTTTACTTTTTTTGAATGAGCAATTGAATAGCATTTTGTTTGAATAGAAATAGCGTTAAATATTTTAAATCTAATATATTGCCAAATATAAACATGATCTATTTGATAGTTTAGTAAATCATATTTTTCTTCAAGATTAAAAATTTTCTGACAAATATCTTTTAAGTTAAAACTCATTAAAATAAATATTTGATGATTTTAATTTTCCAGAATCAATTTTTTTAATTATTGATTTGTCTATTATCTAATTCCAAATAGATTTGCAAAGTAAATAAAAATAAATAAAATATCATTAATAATCTATTTGGCATTTTTTTTATACTTTTGAATAATATCAATAAAAAACGATTAAAAAATGCAAGGACATAATATTGGTATTGTAATTCAGGCAAGGACAGGATCGACACGATTACCACAAAAAATGATTATGCCTTTTTACAAGAATCAATCAATTTTGGAGATTGTTCTTAAAAAATTAACAGAGCTTAAATTACCAATTATTGTTGCAACAACAGCAAATAAATCAGATAATATTATTGAAAACATTTCTCATAAACTAGGAATAAGAGTACATAGAGGAGAAGTTGATAATGTTTTAAAAAGAATGATTGATGCTGCAAAACTAATTGAAGTTAAATCTGTTGTGAGAGTTTGTGCCGATAATCCTTTTTTAAATATTCGATTTTTAACAGATTTAATTTCATTTTATATTTCAAAAAGCCCGGATTATGCTAGTTTTTCTTTAGAAAATAATTTACCCGTAATAAAATCTCATCAAGGTTTTTGGGCAGAAATAGTAAAATTAAGTGCATTAGAAAAAGTTTTAACCTTAACTTCTGATAAGATTTATTTAGAACATGTAACAAACTTCATATATTCAAACCACGAGATATTTAATATTAAGTTTATTAAAGCTCCCGATTACTTGTACAATAAAAACGAAATAAGATTAACTATTGATACTAAAGAGGATTTTCAATTATCCGGCAGTTTGTACAAAAAATATATAGAAAATGATAAATTCGCAGATATAAATAATTTTATTGAATATATTGATCAGTCAGCAGAAATTATTCAGATAATGAAAAATGAAATCAGAAAAAATACTAAATAATGGATTATACATATATCATAGGCGAAATAGGCCAGAATCATAATGGATCAACCGAATTAGCCAAATCAATTATTGATATTATTTCGATTGAGGTTATTGATGAATTTTCAGGAATAACTTTAAAATCTCTTGATGCTATAAAACTAACAAAGAGAGATTTAAACGAAGAGCTTTCGGCATCGGCAATGAACAAAGCGTATGACAATCCGAACTCTTTCGGAAAAACGTATGGAGAACACAGAAAATATCTTGAATTAAATAATGAAGAACATTTTGAGATATACAAATATGCTAAATCAAAAGGATTGGAAGTTATTGAAACCTTATGCTCTATTGGAACTTTAGGACTATTAAAATTATTTATTCCCGATAAATTAAAAGTGGCTTCACGGGATTTAACTAATTTACCCTTGCTTGACGCGATGGCAGAAACAAAGATACCGATAATACTTTCGACAGGAATGGGAGGACAAAAAGAATTAGATGATGCTTTAAATATAATTTCAAAACATCATTCAGATATTTCAATTTTGCATTGCTTATCTCAATATCCGGCACAGTATAACAACATTAATCTGAAAACCATAAACTATTTAATTGAGAAATACCCTGAATATACTATTGGATATTCTGATCATTCCATAGGAATTTCTATTCCGCTTGCTGCTGTTTCTATGGGGGCAAAAATAATAGAAAAACATATTACATTAGATCGCAGATTAAAAGGAACAGATCATAAAGGCTCTTTAGGAATTGACGGATTAAATAGAATGGTTCGTGATATTAGAAATTTAGAAAGAGCCATGGGAGAAAAAGATATATTTTCTTCTGAAAAAGTAATAAGTGCTAAAATTAAATTAGAAAGATCAATTGCAAGTAATAGAATCATAAAAAAAGGAGAAAAAATACATGAAAAGGATATTCATTTATTAAGTCCCGGAGATGGTTTCAAATATTCAATGAAAGATAAAGTTATAGGAAAAATCGCAAAAGAAGATATTCCTAAAAATGAAATTATTTACCCAAGCATGATATAATAATGAAGATAAAATTAGTTTTAACAGACATTGATGGTGTATGGACAGATGGTGGCATGTACTATGATGAACAAGGCAATGAATTTAAAAAATTTAACACATCGGATAGTGCAGGAGTTTTGTTTCTTAAGAAACTAAATATTCCCATCGGTATAATTACCGGAGAAAATACAAATATTGTTAAGCGAAGATATGAAAAGTTAAAAATTGATTATTTATTTATGGGAGTCAGTGATAAATTGTCAATTGCTCTGAAATTATGCGCTGATCTTAATATTACACTTGAAGAAGCAGCTTATATTGGTGATGATATTAACGACATAGAGTTATTAAAAAATGTTGGTGTTAGCGCAACACCCAGCCAAGCACCTGATTATGTAAAAAAATATGCAAATATTGTTACTTTAAAAAAAGGAGGTGAAGGTGCTTTTAGAGAATTTGTTGAGACCTTACTTGCTAAAGACTATGATATTGAAGAAATATTAAATATGTAAAACAGAAACTTAAAACTTTCACACATTGGTAACTAATCCGTATTGTATTTTTTTAAATTTCTAAATTCCAATATTTTAGAAACAAAATGTGAAGAATCATAGTCTTGATTAAAAACCTTGTATAATTCTGAAATAATATAATAATCTTTCAGCGAATTTATTTTAGAAATTTCATCACAAAAAACCTGAACGGCTATTCTTCCTTCAAGTAAAACTTTTGATGGCATATCTTCAGAAAAAAAGCCTTTTCCAATCAACAATCCAAGTGTTCTGTTGCGGCTCAAATCGTTAAGAGCAGTTAGTCCAAAATCACCTATACCGCAATATTTAAACAAAGTTTCGGGCTTACCCTGAAACTTAAGATGAATATTTCTCATTTCCTTAAATGCACGTGTCAGTAACATAAATCTCAAATTCGGAGAATTAAAATGAGCATCGGCAATACCAATAGCAATTGCGTAAATATTTTTCAGAATACTTAAAAGCTCAACACCGTTAACATCAGTCGAGAAATCAAGATAAATACTGGTATCAACAAAAACATTTTCAATAACATCAAACAGCTTTTCATCTTCAGCACCAAAAGTCATTGCGGTAGGAAGATTATTTATAATCTCTCTTGCAAAACTTGGTCCTTTTAGAGAACATACGGGATTTGAAATTTTTCCATTTAAGCAATCAACAATAGTTTTATTTTCGTTTCCAAAGCCTTTTGCAAGATTAATGATAATAGCATTTTCCTTTATCAGATAAATATTTTGAAGAACATAATCTACAGTATTAACAGATGGAATCGCAAGAAAAATTATATCAGAATTATTTAATACCGTTTTATCGGTTGTAGCACTTAATGCTTCGTTCAACAACTGATTTGGAAAATATTTATGATTTTTTCTTGAATGATTAATTGACTCAACTACATCTTTTTCAATAGAGAGAAGAACAACCTTAAGAGTTCCTTTTGCTGCCAAAACATTTCCGAGAGCAGTGGCAATGGAACCTGAACCGACTATACAAATATTATTTTTTTCTATCATCATTACTTATTTTTTGATGAGATTAATTATCTGTTTTGCTTTCAGATCAATATCTTCCGATAATTTAAAGATTAATATCAACCCAACAAAGATAATTGTGATCAATAAACTTCTTACAATAATATCAATAATATAGTTATTGAAAATAGGAACAAAATACGAAATCAAGTATGCGAAACCACTAATAGCGAGTACTAAAAGAAATTTATAATTATATGGCTGAAACTTGAATTTTACTTTTAAAAAAATGAATTCTATCAACATAAAAATAAAATTTGATAATGCTGATGCCAACGCAGCTCCAACAATACCGTACATTGGAATAAATATCAGATTCGAAATAACAATTACAACAACAAATATCAGTATAAAAAGTGTATGTATTTTATAATATTTTGAAGTAAAAAGAATCATATTATTCACTCCACCGGCCATTTTTATCAAACTCGACAAAGCAATAAAAAATATTACATATTTTCCGGTTGCGTATTCAGTAGGCAAAATTTCAAAAACATTATTAATATTTGCCCATATCCCAACAAACAATAAACTGGCAAATATTAACTGGTTCAAACAACTTTTATAATAAATATCGTTGATAATTTTTAAGTTATTTCCCTTCCATGCATCAGCAATAACAACTGAAGAGATTTTTATAAGCGACCGTGACGGAATTAAAATTATTGATCCGAAAAAGAAAGTAATTGCATAAACACCGGTTTGACCTATTCCCAACATGGAGTTTATCATTACTGTATCGATATTTAAAATAAGAATTCCCGAAAAACTTGTAAGCACACCGAAAATACTAATATTAATCATTTTTGATCGTAAGTCTTTAGTTATAAAATTTATTTGCGGACGTAAATTAAAATTACCTTCTTTTATCAGCAAAACCATAATAATCAGTGGAGGTAAACTAAATGCAATAATATAAATTATTACAAAAAGCTGAAAATTTACAAATCCAAAATAAAACAAAATAACATCCAACAAAATTATTATCCGCTGAAAAAATTCCTTTAAAAAAATGCCTCTTACCGCATTAAAAAGTACTTTATTATAATTATCGAGAACTGTAAAAAGCAAGGTTACAAATATCAAAGGGATAATATAATAGAAATAATCAGCAAACAAAAGAGATTTTTCAGTTCCCTTACCCAAAATATATGTTTTCAGCAAAAGAAAAACAATTATTGCCAATACAAAACCAATGAGAATAACTATTGCAGTAATAAATAAAAATCCGTTATGTTTATTTTTAAAATCTCTAAAATAAGTAAATAACATGGTTATCACCCTGTTAAATCCAAGGCTGGCAAACTGTGCAAAAATAATTGAATACGATACAAGTAATTTTATCAGACCATTTTCTTCGACAGAGAAATATTTTGGAAAGAGCAGCCCTGTAGTAATAAATCCGATCACTACACCGAGATAAGAAAATATACTCCCTTTAATTGTTTGTTTTTGAATTACTCCCAAAATAAGTTAATTAAATTAAAATTGTACTTTGAAAATGCAAATTTAAGATTTCTTTAGTAAAATAAACAAGCAGTATGGTTTCTTTAGCGAAACTACAACATTCATCATGTAAAATTTAAGATATTTTTCTTTATAAAACAGTTGGCTAATCCTTTAAACAACGAATTGAAAGCCCAAAATATTTGCTTGCACCATTACGATATGCTTGAGGATTATGATTTTCGAGTCTTCTAAACCAACAATCTGTAGTATTATATGGGTTTATTGTAGAACTCCAAAAGAATCCTCTTTCTCCAAATTTGAGAAATTCTCCGGTATCCCATTTTCTTAAGCCTGCAAACAAACCTTCAAACCCCGATGAGCCACCATGTATTAATTTTTCTCCACAATCAACGCCTCTCCAGCCTTGATAATTAGGATCTGTAATGGTTGGGTCAACAAAATTTTCCATAATGAACCACTCAGAATCGGTTGCAAGATGCCACCCATCAGGACAAATACCTTGCAAGCCCGGAATAGTAGAATACTGCATCATTTCATTCCATTGGTATAAACCGCCAAATTGGTCGCAGTTATTTTCATCATTATCATAACAGTATTTTTCAATCGTACCATTATTTGTCTGATCAATAATCCCGTCAATTCTTGTTCCGATGTTTAAGTTTTCTGCCATCCAACATTGGTCACCAATTTTTACAGTATTATAATTCTGTCCATCTCTGGGGTCAATAAGTATATCGCCACATTCCCACTGTGCGCTTTCACCACAAAGTTCCTTCCATTCCAAACCATTATAAAAATTACAGCAATAAGTTGATAAATTAAATATCATAAGACCAATAGCCGGATTTTCTATCGCATCTCTTTGTTCAGTTGTAAGTCGGGGTGGCAGGAATCCTGTATTTGTTGAATGTATTTCGAGTGTAGCAGATATATCAGGATTGTCTGTTCCTATTCCAACGCTTCCATCATTATAATAAATATTATCTCCGTTAGAATTCCATAAAGAGGATGTATTACCTGCCTCTTCGGCATATAATGCGTAAGGTACTGATAGTAACTGTGAAACACCCATTAATTGATAATTAGAACCACCTTCAATATCCATTTCAATTTGTATAAAAAATATAGCATCTCCCCAGTTTATATTTTCAAATTCACCCAAAACAACAGTACCATTACCAATTTCTAAATTCACCAAACCAAACTGATTAGTAATTACATTGTGAATTTCAGTATATACAATTTCTCCTGTAATGCTGCTTTGTTTTATGCTTATTTTAAAACTTACATCTTGATTCATTAATACGTTTCCAATATTATCTCTTGCCACCGCCTGGTATTTAAAAGATTGAGGTGTTTGTGCTTTTAAATTTGAGATAAAAAGAATAGAAATAAATAATAAAGTTAATGATAAATGAAATTTTTTCATGATATTTTATTTTAAGTGTTAATATACTTTTTGGATTTTAAATGATTTTACAAATTTATTTTTTGAAGAAAATATTTTGAGTAAATACATGCTGTTTCTATAGTTGCTGAAATTTATCTTTTCATAGAAATTTTTGTTTCCGTTAATTTTTTTATCAAACAGACAATTCCCGTGAACATCAAATAATTTTAAATTTAATGTTGTTTTTATTTTTGAATCTATTTTAATATTTAAAAGGCTATTTGTAGGATTCGGATAAATATTAATGTTAAAAATACTATCTGCATTTTCGTCAATACCAAAAACATAAAGCAACGATTGCTGGAAACCTTGTGTTAATGTATTATTATCAGTTACAAATGTTTCTGTTATTATTTCCCCAAGTGTCCAGCTAATAGAAGAATTACTATTAAAAAAGAATTCTCCGGCAGAAGAATTTACTTCTCTTGAAATTGATTGACAATAAGTATTTTCAATACTAACTATCAATAAAATACTTAATAATATTTTTTTCATATTATTTTTTTAAAGATTATCAAAATTATTTCCTCATTGCTCTTTTTCTTTTTGCATCATATATACTGGCATTAAGTTCAAATCCTATTAAAAGAACAATTGCATTTAAATTAATCCACAGCATTAATATTATTAAAGTTCCTATTGATCCGTACAACTTATTATATTGAGCAAAATTATTAATATAAAAATTAAATCCAAATATAAACAATAATGACAAGATAGTTGCCAATGTTGAACCGGCAGAGATAAATTTGAAATTTTTTCGATTTGCAGGTGCAAGATAATAAATAGAGGAAATTGCTGTAAAACCCATAATCAATGTTATCAACCATTTTCCAATATTTATCAAAATATAAATTATTTCACCCTTAATAATATTATTGTCAGCAAGGTAATTAACAAAAATGCTTGTGCCTATCAATAAACTTGAAGCCAGAATTATCAAGATTGTAACTATAAAAACTAAAACAACTGATATAAATCGGATCTTAAAAAATGTTCTGGATTCAATAGTGTGTGATGTTCTGTTAAATGCTTTAATAACTCCCAGCATACCATTTGCCGAGAAATATATCGAAAGAAAAAAACCAAGAGATAATAAGCCTCCATTATGCTGTTGCACAATTCCTTCAATCGTATCTTTTACAACATTATATGTATCTTCGGGTAAAGCATTTGCAATAGATTGCAAAATAATACCTTCCAAATTTTCTACAGGGAAATATGGTATTAAAGTAAAAATAAACAAAATTGCAGGAAAAATTCCAAGCAAAAATGTAAAAGAAAGAGAATTTGCACGTGAAATCAAAGAGCTTTGATTGATTCCCTTGAAAAAAAATACTACTACATCGTATAAGGGAAATCCATCAAAACCGGGTAATATAATCTTTTTTGAAAAACGTACAATTACTGATTTTAAAAGATTGTGCACCTTCCTAAGTGTGGAGATAAATTTTAAATAAAATTTCATTTTCCTTTAATTAAATTGCTTTCATACTCATATCAATGCTTTTTATTTGATGTGTTAAAGCACCAACCGAAATATAATCAACACCTGTTTCGGCATACTTACGGATAGTGTCTATCGTAATTCCACCCGATGCCTCTGTTTCGTACCTTTTGTCAATAATTTCAATCGCCTTTTTCATTTCAACAACAGTAAAATTATCAAGCATTATCCGGTCAACATAACCGGTTTTAAGTACTTCATTAAGTTCATCAAAATTCCTTACTTCTATTTCTATTTTCAGGTTTATATTTTTCTTTTTTAAGTATTTTTTTGTTGATTGAATGGCTTTAGCGATACCTCCTGCAAAATCAACATGATTATCTTTAATCATAATCATATCGTATAATCCCATTCTATGATTTTTACCACCACCAATAACAACAGCCTCTTTTTCAAGAATTCTCATATTTGGTGTGGTTTTTCTGGTATCAATAACTTTTGTGTTTAAGTTTTGCAATTTATCAACAATTTTTTTTGTGGCAGTAGCAATTCCACTCATTCTTTGCATAAAATTCAAAGCCAGTCTTTCGGCAGATAATATAGAAATAGAACTTCCTTCCACAATAAAAGCAACATCTCCATTTTTTACTTTTGCTCCATCCTTGAGCAATGCATTAAAAATAATGCTGTCATCAACTTTTTTAAATACTTTTTCGGCAATTTTCATGCCTGCCAGTATCCCGTCTTCTTTTATCAGAAGCATGGCTTTACCTTTTGCTTCTTTTGGTATTGTTGATAATGATGTATGATCACCATCACCAATATCCTCGGATAATGCTTTTTCAATTATTTCGTCTATTTTCATTTTAAGATATTTTATAAAATTGCGCAAATGTAAAAATAATAATATTCTTTGAATATGGTTTCATGGTTACATGGTTACATGGTTACATGGTTACATTGTTTCATGGTTACATTGTTTCATGGTTACATTGTTTCATGGTTACATTCATTTACTGTTAACAATTACTATTAATTACAATAAATTACAACTAATTACAATAAATTACAATTACACATTATTCCTTTGATCTCAGGGAGCCAGTATTGACACTCCGGTTTAAATCTTGTTAATAATAAATATCAAACTTTATTTATAATTATCATTATTGTTTAGTAAATTTGTTCAATCATTTTTTGTGAAAAACAAAATACAAGCATGAAAAAAACATCCGACATTATCCAAATTTTCATAGTTTTAATTTTTTTTCTCTCTCTTTTTTCCTGCAACTCCATTGAAGAAAAAAAAGAAACAAATGAAAAAAATTTTGAAAAACAGATTAATTCTTTTTCAGAATCCCTTGAAGATATCGACAAGACAATGAATCTTGTTAATTTGCTTAATAAAAAAATGGAGGATATTGAAAATAAAGTTATTTCAGGTGAAATGACAAGAGAAGATGCAAACAAAATAGCAGAAAAATTAAATGAAACATATAGTCGTGAGATTGCCAAAAGAGCAAATATTAATCCGGCATCAGAACTTCCCTTATGGGCAAAAAATTTGGGATTATGCGAACCAAATGGTTTAATTCTTGATAAGGATTTCTCAAAAGAAACCTCTGTTAATGATCCTTTCCAAGCATACAATTCTATTAAACTCGTTTACACAGGAGATTATGATATTGCCATTGAACAAGCAAAAATAATCGCTTCAAAAGCAAACATACCACTTAGCAAACAATACCAACAAGCTTTCAAATTCAAGGAAAAATATGGAAAAGAGATTGAAGGAATTAGCGGAATTGTATTTATGAATTATGAATTTGGTGACAAAAATATTGAATATAAAATCTCCATCAGTGTAAACCAAAAAGGAGAATTAACAATTAATGCTGTCAATATGGATCAAAGAAATGTGTTACGAAATTAAAATAAAAAGGCAGAGTAATTGACATAATAGTATATAATCAGGACAAATACATAAAAAACTCTTAATGCTTCAAAACACAAAATTTCTAAATAACAAATGATTTTCAAATAGACTAATAGTCTAACTCCTATAAAACTGAGTTTTATTGTTGAGTTTTATGAGTTTTGTGCTTTGACCAAAAGTATTAGGGTATTCCCCATTTTTCTTTATTTTCCATATTTCCGCCATTTTTTTAGTTTCTATTCTCGAAAATAGAATTACTTTTGCCCTTAATTTAATTATGTCAAGATTACAAGATACAATAATACACCCGGGAATTATTCAAAAAGTTGGATATGATAAACTATTAGTTAACATCATCGCTCAATCTGCTTGTTCTGCTTGTCATGCAAAAGGAATGTGTTCTGTTGCCGATATGAAAGAAAAAATTATTGAAGTACACAAAAAACCCGGACATGATTATAAAGCAGGTGAAAAAGTTAGCGTTGCAATGGAAAAATCAATGGGTACAAAAGCTGTTATGATAGGATACATAATTCCATTTTTAATTGTTTTTATCTCTTTAATAATTCTTACCAATATTACCAATAATCAGGGTTTTACCGGATTAATATCTTTGGGTTTACTTATTCCATATTACCTCGGAGTTTATTTACTAAGGGATAAATTGAAAAAAACATTTATATTTAGAATTCAATAAAAAATTATCTATCAAAGTATATTGAAATATTTATGACAAGCAAATATTGAAACATAAGAAAAATGATTATATGTGCCATTAGCTATTGGCTGTTAGCTATTAGAAATAATAGCTAAAAGCTAAAGGCTAATAACCACTTAAAAATATATTAACTACAAAAACACAAACACATGAAAAATATCATTTTATTACTTACACTATTGATTTTCTTGACGGGAAACACTTTCGGGCAAAAAACCGAATATCATCCAACTAAAATTAGTAAAGCACAATATTTCAGAAAAACTATTCCTTTACGGGATATGGAAATAATTGCCCCCGGCGAAAGAGACAGAAGCTGGAAAGACGGCATCATCAGAAATGAAGAAAACAAAAAAACTGAAAGACAAAGAAAAGAAGGCGCACTTCCAATCGGAAAAGACCCTGTTTTGCAAGACTACCAGGGACAAACCTTCCAAAGTAGAAGTCCTTTATTAAATTTTGACGGAATTGGTAATGTAAATGGAGTTTTCCCTCCTGATACTGATGGTGATGTTGGTCTCAATCATTATTTTCAGATGATAAATCTTTCTTTTGCCATTTGGGATAAAGAAGGAAATAAAATATATGGACCGGTTGATAACTCTACATTGTGGAGTGGATTTATAGGACCATGGACCGGCACTAATGATGGAGACCCAATATTGCTTTATGATGAACAAGCAGACAGATGGCTTGCAAGTCAATTTGCAATTAACACATCAAACGGAACGTATTGGGAGCTAATCGCAATTTCAGAAACAAGCGATCCATTGGGAGCATATTATCAATATGCATTTCAGTTTCCGGCATTTAACGACTATCCGAAATTTGGTGTCTGGCATGATGGATATTACGCTTCTTTCAATATGTTTGGAAGTTATTATAGAGGTGCAGCAGCAGCCTTCGAGCGTGATCTAATGCTTATCGGAGACTCTACTGCAAAAATGATTTTATTTGATCTTCCTCAAGGTAGCGATCCTTCAAACATGCTTCCTGCTGACTTGGATGGAACAACTGCTCCGGCAGGAACACCTAATTATTTTACTTTTTTTAATGATGATGCATGGGGATATCCCGATGACCGGATGAATATTTGGGCTTTTGATGCCGACTGGGTTAACCCTACAAATTCCACTTTTTCAGAAGTTGCAGTTTTAACTACCGAAGCATTCGACTCACAATTATGTACTGCTCCACGTGGGCAATGTGTTCCTCAACCAAATACAGGCACCAGACTCGAAACATTATCCGACAGATTAATGTTTCGACTTCAATACAGAAATTTTGGAACTTATCAGGTTATGCTTACAAATCATACCGTTGATGTTGACAATTGCCATGCCGGAATAAGATGGTACGAAATGCGTGACAACAACGATGGAAACGGTTGGTTTATATATCAACAAGGAACTTATGCCCCTGATGATAATCACAGATGGATGGGGAGTATTGCCATGAATGGACAGGGAAATATTGCTCTTGGTTATACTATTTCAAGTGATTCCTTATCACCATCTGTAAGATACACAGGTCAAACACAGGGCGCTACACTTGGCGAAATGGATATTGCCGAAGTAGAACTTGTTCGGGGAACAGGCTCACAAAATAGTTACCATCGCTGGGGAGACTATAGCTGCATGTCTGTTGATCCATCTGATGACTCTACTTTCTGGTTTACCGAAGAATATATGAAATTTGGATGGATGACAAGAATTTCTTCTTTTAATTTTGAACCTGTTTTCCCTGCCACAGTTAATGCCGGAGAAAATAATACTATTTGTGAAAATCAAATTTTTTATACTGATGGAAGCGGTACTGATTTTTCTTCAGTATTATGGACAAGCATGGGAGATGGGTTTTTCCCTAATGGAACTTCGCTTGATGCAATGTACTGGCGCGGAAGTGAAGACCTTGAAAACGGAGAGGTTAATCTAATTTTAACCGTTTATGGATATATTCCGGGTGATGTAGTTAGTGACACTATGCTCCTTACATATAATTATATGCCTGAAGTATCAGCCGGAAACGACACACTCATTTGCCAAGGTAATTCATTAACTTTATCAGGATATGCAATAAGACAGGATTCATTATTATGGACTACTTCAGGTGATGGAATTTTTAGTAATGATACTATCCTTAATCCAATATATATTCCGGGAGAAGATGATATTTTAAATACTTCTGTTGAGTTAACTCTTTCAGCATCGGCTACAGCACCTTGTACCGATAGTATTTCTGATGCAATTACTTTAACTATTGATGAATGTACAAATATTTCAGACTTGTCAGAAGATAGAATTTCTGTTAAAATTCAACCAAATCCTACAAAAGGTATTTTTACAATTTCTATTTCTAATGCCGAATGTAAAACTGTGGAAATAAGTATTATTGACATAAAAGGTAATTTACTATTGGAAGAGACATTAAGAAATAAAAATCAAATTTCAAAAGAATTCAATCTGTCATCTTATCCGAAAGGAGTGTATTTTATTGAAGTTATTTGTGGGAATATCAGGAAAACTGAAAAATTATTCATTAGATAGGAGTTTTTTTAAAATAAAGAAACACGTCATACAATGGCGTGTTTCTTTATTCTCATCAATATAAAATTTATTTATACAAGCACTTTTTCTAATTCTGTTTTTTTAAGTACTATTTTTTTGCAAGCCATCTCAGCAGCTTTAATTAATGGATATCCGACAGGAGAGCCTGTTAATAATGGATGAGTTCCTATTTGAGAAGTAATAAGCGAACTTAATGTCATTTTATTTTCAATAGCAAGACCAATCACATTTATCAGTTCTCCACTACTTATTCCGCCCATAATTTCACCACCAAGTAATATTCTTGTTTCTTTAGATGCAATTAATTTTATCATTTGTGTGTGTGTTCCCGGCAATGATCCCGGATGTTTGTCAGGTCCTTGAAAAATGCCGGTAACTATTTCAAACCCTTCTTTTAATGCCAAGGTTTCTGTCATACCTGCAGTAGCAAATGCCGTGTTACCAATTGCTGTTGAATATATTGCAATTGTTCCTCCAAAACATCTTGGTGTTGATAATTTATAAAGGTTAAAACCTACAACACGTGATTCGGCGCAAGCTGTTGAAGCAAGCATTGTCGAACATGTTTTTCTTGTAAAATAATCTTTTTTCTCAGCACAATCACCTGTTGCAAAAACATCTGCTTTATTTGTTCTCAAGTATTCATCAACTTTAATAAAGCCTCTTTCATTAATTTCTAAACCTGATTTAATAGCTAATTTAGTATTTGGGACATAACCCATTGACAGAACTACAGCATCAGCAGCTATTTCTTGTCCATCTTCCAATAATACTCCCGTTACATTTTCTTGCCCTAATATTTCTTTAATTCCCGTTCCGGTAATTACATTAACTCCTCTACTTTTAATAATTTGCTCACCTTCATCAGCAAATTCCTTATCAAAAGCCAAACCTAATATCTGTGGCAATTTTTCAACAAGTGTTACATTTTTACCTGTTTTATTGATTTCATCAGCTACTTCAACACCAATAAATCCTGCCCCAACAACGACAATATCTTTTTTATCTTTTATCCTTTTTTGAAAATCATCAAGATAAACTTTATTTTTAGGAATAACGAAAACATTATTAAGTTCCTTACCTTTCAACCATTTTGGTACTAAAGGTGTTGATCCGGTTGAAATAATAATTTTTTCATAACTTATTTCTTCGCCATTAGCTAATATACAATAATTCTCGTTTACATTAATATCAACCACATCACCTACTAAAATATTTATTCCGGCATTTTCTAAACCGGTATCAGGTAAAATATTTTTCTCTGTTGTTTCTACAGTTCCAAAAATATATGGAATACCACATGGAATCATTACTTTTTCCTCTTTTCTAATTATTAGAACATCTTTATCAGGATTTTTCATTTTTGATACAGAAGCGGCAGTAACACCTGCTGCACTTCCACCGACAACTAATACATCTGTTTTTTTCATGATTAAATTTAAAGTTTATTATAATTTATAGTTAACACTTATTTTTCTTACGCTGACATCTTTGCTAAATTTTGCAAACCATTAATATCAATTAGTTTTATTCGTTCGCTATTAAAAGCAATTAATCTGTTTTCACTAAACTTATGTAAATACCTTGTGAGCTTATCTCTTCTGATATTAGTATAATCCACTAAATCTTTCTTCAAAAGCTTAATTGTTTCTGACCCAAATTTTTTATACACAACTAAAAGTGCTTCAGCTAATCTTTCTTTTTCTGATTTCAGAACTAATGATTCGTTCCTTTTCTCAGCTTCAATTAATAATTTATTCAGGCAAGCAATTATGCAGTAAGATAATTCAGGTTTTTCTTCTAATAATTCAAGAAAATCTTCAATCGGAATTCTACAAATCATTGAATCTTCGATAGCCGTAACTGAAGTTGTATGGTTTGTACCGGTAATTATCGATCTTATACCAAATAAATCTCCCGCAGAAACAAATCTTATAATTTGGTCGCTTCCATTATTTCCCTTTTTAAATATTTTTACTTTTCCTTCTCTCAGATAATAAACTGTGGTAGGTTTAGAATTTTCATCAAATATATTTTCATTGCTTTTAAAAAACTTGCTTTTTTGATTATTACATAATCTTAAAATATCTGCGATCCTTGATTCATCAAAACAAATATTTACAATGTTTTTTATTTCACTCTTGTTTGATTTATTGTTTGCTTTCATAATTATAAATTTTAAATTTTCAAGATTTCTATTATTTTATCATTTTCAAAATTACTATGATTACCAGCAAATTAAAAAGAATAGTTCATGTATAACTTTATGATTTCACATGAGAGTTTTTATCTTATTTTATGATTTTTGTCAACTAATTATATCAGTAATTCCAGCAAATTTTACCTGTTTGTATTTATTTTTATTATACTTTTGTAAAACATGTTATTAGAAATAAATATCACCAAAAAATTATTTAGTAATTTTATGGTTGATATTTTGGGAAAAGTGTTTTTCAAGATAATTAATTGGAGAAAAAATGATACACAATTCTGAAGAAATTAACTGCATCGATTGCAAATATCAGTCAAGCTGCTTTAACAAACTTATTCAATCCGAACTTGAATTTGTTAATCAAAATAAAGTTCTTATAAAATATAAAAAAGGAGAAACCATTTATAAACAAGGATCATTTTCATCAAATATCATGTATATTGTTGACGGTTATGCAACAAAGTATCTTGAAGGAGCAAATAATAAGAATCTTATTGTAAAATTTTTAAAACAATCGGAATATATTGGTTTATCATCATTGTTTTGCATTGATGAACATTGTTACTATTCTGTATCTGCAATTACAGATATAACATTGTGTTTAATTAAAAAAGATGATTTTAATAAATTGATTTCAAACAATAATAAATTTGCGCAAGAAATAATAAAGTGGTATTGTAAAAATGATAAAGAAATCTTTAACAAATTAAAAAGCATTAACAATAAACACATGCATGGTCGCTTGGCAGAAGCTATTATTTATATAAATCAAGAAGAGTATCGTGAAATCGGTTCTACAATTACAAGAAAAAACTTAGCCGAATTTGCAGGTATGTCGGTTGAAAGTACAATTCGTATTTTATCAGAATTTAAAAAAGAAAATATTATTGCTTTCGATGGAAAAAACATTAAAATCATTAATAATGATACATTAACTAATATCAGTAAAAATGGTTAATTAGACTTTTTATTATTCCATTTTTTACTTCTTTTATTATGACAAATATCATCAATTAAATATCATCAATTTTATAATCAAATAGAATAATTATTTTACTTTTGCTCATCATGTATTTTCTTCCGATTTTTTTAAAATAAAAAGAAGAATTTAATTTAACCAAAAAAACAATATAACGTGAATGATGTAATAATCTTTGCAGTAATTTCTCTATCCGGAATCGGTTTTGCTGCAGCAGTCATTTTGTACTTTGTTGCACAAAAATTCAAAGTTATTGAAGATCCGAAAATTGATGAAGTAGAAGAAGCACTTCCTGCAGCTAACTGCGGTGGTTGCGGATATCCGGGATGTCGTAATTTTTCCGAAGCATGTGTAAAAAAAGCAAATAACGATAAAAATATCGAAGGACTTAACTGTCCGGTTGGTGGCAATGAAGTTATGAGCAAAGTAGCAAGCATACTCGGACTTGAAGTTGAAGCACAAGAACCAATGGTTGCTGTACTTCGTTGTTCAGGATCTAAGAAAAATGCTCCTAAAAAAGTTGAATACGATGGGCCAATGACCTGTGCATTTGCTCATAATCTTTATCAGGGCGAAAGTGCTTGTCCTTATGGTTGTCTTGGACTCGGTGATTGTGTTGAAGCATGTAATTTTAATGCGATGTATATGGATGAAGAAACAGGACTTCCTGTAATTATTGAAGATAATTGCGTTGCTTGCGGTGCTTGTGTAGAAGCATGTCCGAGAGACATCATTGAACTAAGAAATGTTGGTAAAAAAAGTAAAAGAATATTTGTTTCCTGTGTTAATGAAGAAAAAGGCGGAGTTGCAAGAAAAAATTGTAGTGTAGCTTGTATCGGATGTGGAAAATGTTTTCAAGTATGTAAGTTTGATGCTATTACAATTGAAAACAATCTTGCGTATATCGATTATGAAAAATGCAAGCTTTGTCGTAAATGTGTTGAAGTTTGTCCGACAAATGCAATACATGAATTAAACTTCCCGCCAAGGAAAATAAAACCGGTTGAGCCAGAAAAACCGGCTAAAATTAAAGAAACAGAAAACAAACAACAAGTTTAGAAATTATAAATTAACTATTCTTTATCACGAATTAAAAAAAAACAGGAGGATAAGAATATTGAAAACATTTAAATTAGGCGGAGTTCATCCTGCTGAAAATAAAATTTCGGAAAACAAAGCAATTGAGGTACTTCCGATTCCAAAACAGGTACAAATACCGCTTGGTCAAAATCTTGGTGCACCTTCAGTTCCTATTGTTAAAAAAGGCGATGAAGTTAAAACAGGGCAGCTAATTGCAAAAGGTGAAGCTTTTATTTCATCTAATATTCATTCATCAGTTTCGGGAAAAGTACTGAAAATTGATAATGTAAATGATCAAAGTGGTTATAAAAGACCTGCAATTGTTATTAATGTTGCCGGAGATGAATGGGAGGAAAATATCGACCGCACAGATACTCTTAAAAAAAATATTACCGCATCAAAAAATGAAATCATTAAAAAAGTACATGAATTAGGAATTGTAGGACTGGGAGGTGCTGCATTTCCATCGCATGTAAAGTTAATGGTTCCTAAAGGCAAAAAAGCTGAAGTACTTATCATTAACGGCGTAGAATGTGAACCATATCTCACTGCCGATCATAGGGTGATGCTTGAAAAAGCTAACGAACTTTTGGTTGGAACTAAAATTCTTATGAAAGCCCTTGGTGTAAATAAAGCCCTTATCGGGATTGAAAATAACAAACCCGATGCTATTGAACATCTAAGCAAACTTTCAAAAGAATATGAAGGTATTGAAGTTCATCCGTTAAAAGTTAAATACCCTCAGGGTGGCGAAAAACAATTGATCAAAGCATTAACAAACAGAGAAGTTCCATCAGGTACACTACCGATAGAAGTTGGCTGTGTTGTTCAAAATGTTGGAACTGCACTCGCTGTTTATGAAGCTGTTCAAAAAAATAAACCATTATTCGAGCGGGTAGTTACTATTACCGGAAAAGCTATTAAAAACCCTTCAAATTTCCTTGTCAGAATCGGGACACCAATTTCTGAACTTATAGAAGCATGTGGTGGTATTCCTGATAAAACAAGCAAGATTATCGGTGGCGGACCAATGATGGGAAAATCTTTGGTTACTCCGGATGCACCTATCGTAAAAGGTTCTTCCGGTGTTTTACTTTTCGATGAAAAAGAAAGCAAACGTGTTGAAGAAAAAGCATGTATCAGATGTGCAAGTTGTATTAAGGTATGTCCGATGGGTCTTGAACCGGTTCTTATTTCACAATTAACAAAGTTGGAAATGTATGAAGAAGCGGAAAAAAATAATATAATGGATTGCATTGAATGTGGATCATGTCAATATACTTGTCCTTCGGGAAAACCTTTACTTGATTACATCAGGCTGGGAAAATTTAAAGTTGGACAAATAATTAGAAACAGAGGAAAAAATTAAAATATGAACTTACTTACAGTTTCAGGCTCTCCGCATGTTCATGGAGACAATTCGGTAAAAAAGGTAATGTATGGCGTTGTTTACGCCTTGATACCTGCCATGCTTATTTCAATCTATTTCTTTGGATTTGATGCAGTAAGGGTGTTGCTAATATCAGTTGCCGCATGTTTATTATTTGAATGGCTTATTCAAAAATATTTGATAAAAGGACCTGCTACAATTAACGATGGCTCTGCACTAATAACAGGTATTTTACTTGCATTTAATGTGCCGAGTAATTTACCAATCTGGATAATAATTGTTGGTGCTTTTGTTGCCATCGGAATTGCTAAAATGTCTTTTGGCGGTTTAGGAAAAAACCCGTTTAACCCGGCTTTGGTTGGACGTGTGTTTTTATTGATTTCATTTCCGGTACAGATGACAAGCTGGCCCATTGCAAAACCATTATTCTCAAGTGTAGTTACTGATGCAATTACCGGTCCTACCCCTCTCGGAATACTTAAAGACGGTTTAAGAAGTGGCGAAAAAGTTTCTGATATTATTACACAGCTTCCCTCCTATCTGCAACAATTGGTTGGAGATATGGGAGGCTCGCTTGGCGAGGTTTCAGCTATTGCTTTGTTGATTGGCGGATTATATCTTTTGATACGTAAGATCATCACCTGGCAAATACCTGTTGCTTATCTAGGATCAGTAATAATCTTTACAGGAATATTATGGTTAGTGAATCCCGAACAATTTGTTAATCCACTTTTCCATCTTATTACAGGTGGATTGATGCTTGGAGTTTTCTTTATGGCAACCGACATGGTTTCATCACCAATGTCGTCGAAGGGGCAAATTATATTCGGATTAGGTTGTGGGATTATTACTGTTGTAATCCGTATTTGGGGAGCATATCCCGAAGGAGTTTCATTTGCAATTTTGATAATGAATGCTCTTACGCCTCTGATTAATAATTCGTTTAAACCGAAAAGATTTGGAGAAGTTGTAAAAATTGATCATAAATAAGTACTTAAAGTGAACTAAAGTTTGAAGTGAACTAAAAGTTAACAAAAAAACAAAAAAATGCCACTAAGACACCAAAACACAAAGATACACGAAGAACAAACAATCAATGTTCCATACTTAGTGAATTCTTTGAGTCTTTGAGTCTTTGTGGCTAAAATAACTTTTGGGAGTGAACTCAACTTTAGTCATTTTAGGCACTCCAAACTTTAGGCACTTAATAATTAAAAATAAAATAATAATAATAAAATACAAACCATGGCTAAAAAAGAATCATCCTTTATTAATATGGTGCTTACTTTATTTATTGTAACAGGTGTAGCAGCCTTAGCTTTAGGAGGAGTATATAATCTGACAAAGGAACCTATTGCATTAGCTAAAAAGGCGAAACTGGAAAATGCAATCAGCAATGTAATTCCTGAATTTGATACTTTAAATGAATTTAAAGTTATGCCTGCAACAGGAAAAGACTCAATTACTTTTTACCGGGCATTTTATAAAGACTCACTCGTTGGTACTGCAATTAAAACATATACCTATGAAGGTTTCAGCGGATTCATTTCAATAATGGCAGGCTTTTCTCCTGATGGAATAATTTTGAATACTGCCGTTTTGGAACATAAAGAAACACCGGGTCTTGGTGATAAAATGGATATCAATAAATCTGAGTGGAGCAATTGGTTTAAAAACAAAAATCCAAAAGATTTTGATCTGCGAGTTACAAAAAAAGGAGGAGATGTTGATGCCATAACAGCAGCAACTATTAGTTCAAGCGCATTTTGCGATGCAATGCGGCGTGCATACAAAACTTATGAATCAGAAAAAGGAGGAACAAAATAATGAATCAACTACAAAATTTTACAAAAGGCTTCATTAAGGAAAACCCTGTTTTCATACTTTTATTAGGACTTTGTCCAACACTTGGCGTTACAACGAGTGCTATGAACGGACTTGGAATGGGACTGGCAACTACATTTGTACTTGTAATGGCGAATCTGGTTATCTCAATAATCAAAAACGCTATTCCCGACAAGGTAAGAATCCCGTCTTTTATTGTGATAATAGCTTCTTTTGTTACAATAGTCGAACTTGTAATGCAAGGATTTCTTCCCGCATTATTTGAACAATTAGGATTATTTATTCCTCTTATCGTTGTTAACTGTATTGTATTGGGACGTGCCGAAGCATTTGCTTCAAAAAATACAATTTTATCTTCAATAATTGACGGATTAGGAATGGGATTAGGATTTGCATTTGCTCTCACAGTTTTGGGAGGTCTTCGTGAAATTCTTGG
>JAIORY010000164.1 GCA_021107915.1 Bacteroidales bacterium
CAAAACCCGAAACTCAAAACCCGAAACCCAAAACCCGAAACTTTTACTAAAACGGAGTACACTCAAGAGTTTCTTCAATGATTTTTCTTCCTCTTATTGATTGGTACTTTTGTTTTGAATTCATCAGTTTAATATCATCAAATTCAAATATCAGTGAAATTTCATTTGACGGACCTGTATAAGTTTGTCCTGCAGTTACTGCCATATCATAACTATACATCAATTTTAATCTTGCAACATCACCGAAAGGAATGCTAACTCCGGCAAGAAGAACAAAATCAGAATGAGTATCATATTCAAGAGATTCGTTACGGTACCATATACCAAAATACATTCTGGTAAAATACATATTCATTCCAACTGAATACAAATTCATTTTAGCTTGATTCTGCCATATAATACCGGGATTAAGTTTAAAGCCTTTTTTTCTAACAAAATAACCTGTTTTTTGTCCAATATCAAAAATAACATCACCATGAACTACATACCTGCGATCTAATGGAGATCCCCAATCGAAAAAAGATTGTGAAGGACGTGTTAAATGATGTGCAGCACCTCCAAAAACTCCGGTAACTCCTTCACCGGAAACCTGAAATAAACCACCGAAACTAAAATCGGGATAAATTATTTTATCCCCAGAAGGAGGTGTAAACGATGACTGGTAAATATTTCCATGCATTCCGTTTAGTTCATCACTAAAAACCAAATTGCCCCAATTTATTTGTCTTTGAACAAATGAAGCCATAGCTCCAACCTGCATAATAAAATTTTCTGCCAAAGGAATCCGAACAGATGGAAGCAAAGCTACCGTTGTATTTTTAAAATACCCAACTCCCTCGCTGGCTGAATTTACCATAATCCCTAATCCTCCGGCACCGGGTATATCCCTATCTGCAATATCCACGCTAAAATTATAAGCAGAAAAATCACCAGGAATATCATACCATTGATTTCTGTATTGAAGTCGCGCTCTTAAACCTTTATTAAGTCCAACATAAGCAGGATTGTAATAAAGCGGATTATTAAAAAATTGAGAAAAACTTACGTCCTGTGCTTTAGTATCAGTAATATTCAAACTAAATATTATTGCTGATAATAATGTATATATTAATGCCTTTTTCAATATTACTGAGTTTTATTGGTTAACAAAATATTCTAATTATTAATAAATTTCATTCAAGATAAAACCTAAAACATCCAATTCATTGGTTTTAGAACTGTTATTACGTAAAACAAATAAATTTGTTTCAATGAATTACCACCCTGAGATGGTGGGACATAGTGGATTCGAACCACTGACCCCCGCCCTGTCAAGGCGATGCTCTAAACCAACTGAGCTAATATCCCTTGAAAAACAAAAATAATAAATTCTCCGAATCTTTGAGATTTTTTTAAAAAAATTTTAAAAAAGCAACTAATCAGTAATGATTATCAATAGAAAATTGAATTGAAAAAATTGGAGTATAGAAAAATCCATGCTTCCATCGGTCATAAGGAAATCCATACATCTTGAGGTCGAAATGAAATCGAAGAATAGTAATTTTAAATTTTAGGCATTTCAAATTTTAGGCATTTTAGGCAATTTTTAGCTGAGAATAATGATTAATAATTTACTTTTGACAAAATTTTAAATTAATTAAATATTCATTTACTATGAAAAATAAAATTATAATATTATCATTAAGTATTTTCTTATTGGTTTTTTCAGGATTTACAACAGTACAAAGCCAAACAAAAGAAATTACTCTTAATGATATTTATGCAGGTGGAGAGTTTTATTCAAAAAGAGTTTATGGAATTAGATCAATGGCAGATGGAAATCATTATTCGGTTTTGCAAAATGATTCCATAAATATTTTTAAGTATAAGGATGGAAAATATGTAAAAACAATTCTTACAGCATCGGAACTGATACCCGAAGGACAAGAAGAAAATATCCAGCTAAGGAGATACACCTTTAGTAAAGATGAAAGCAAAATACTTATTCCAACTAAAACTGAATATATTTACAGACATTCTTCACAATCTGACTTTTACATCTGGAATATAAAAGATAAGACCTTACAACAATTATCTACGAACGGCAAACAACGTCTTGCAGATTTTTCTCCTGATGGAACTAAAGTTATTTTTATACGTGATAATAATTTATTTATCAAGAATTTGATTAACAATACTGAAAAACAAATTACAGATGATGGTTTATATAACAACATTATAAATGGTACTACTGACTGGGTTTATGAAGAAGAATTCAGTTTCACCAAAGCATTTTTCTGGTCACCTGATGGAAAAAAAATAGCTTTTTATAAATTTGATGAAAGTGATGTAAAAGAATTTTTCTTTTCAAAATACGGTAATCTTTACCCCGAAGAATACAAGTATAAATATCCAAAAGCCGGTGAAGCCAATTCAATTGTAAATATTTATACTTATGATATTGAAAGTGAAAATATTGTCAAAATGGATATTGGAGAAGAAACCGACCAGTATATTCCCAGAATTAAGTGGACAAAAAATCCGGATATTTTATCAATCTTAAAAATGAATCGTTTGCAAAACAAACTGGAGATACTTTTTGCAAACCCTTACAACGGAATATCAGAAGTTATTTATACCGAAACAAATAAATATTATATTGACATAACTGATCATTTGATTTTTTTGAATGACAATGAACATTTTCTTTTCACAAGCGAAAAAGACGGATACTACCATATATATTTATATAACATGAATGGAGAACTTGTAAAACAACTTACAAAAGGGAAATGGGTAATTACGGATCTTATCGGATTTGATGAAAACAAAAAACTTGTTTATTATATTTCTGCCGAATCATCACCACTCAATCGCGATGTATATTGTGTTAATCTCAAAGGAAACAAAACAAAGTTATCATCACGTAAAGGAACTAATAGTGCAAGATTCAGTTCAAATTATAATTATTACATCAATACATTTTCAGATGCAAATACTCCACCTGTAATTACTGTAAACAAAACAAATGGAAAACAATTAAGGGTTTTGGAGGATAATTCAAAACTTCTTGAAACAATAAAAGAATATAATTTCAGCAATAAGGAATTCTTCACAATCATAACATCAGAAGATATAAAACTAAATGCATGGAAAATACTCCCTCCCGACTTTGATAATACAAAAGAATACCCTGTACTTTTTACAATTTATGGAGGACCGGGATCGCAAACTGTACAAAACAGTTGGGGCAGAGGAAATTTATGGGAACAAATGCTTGCTCAGAAAGGAATAATTGTAGTATCAGTTGATAACCGTGGAACCGGAGCCAGAGGCGAAGAATTTAAAAAAATGACTTACCTGCAACTTGGTAAATACGAAACTATTGATCAAATTGAGGCTGCAAAATATTTAAGCTCATTAGATTATGTTGATGCTAACAAAATAGGGATATTTGGATGGAGCTATGGCGGATATATGGCAGCTTTGTGTATGACTAAAGGTGCTGAATATTTTAACACAGGTATTGCGGTTGCACCTGTAACTAACTGGAGATATTATGATAATATTTATACCGAAAGATTTATGAGAACGCCTCAGGAAAATCCTGACGGATATGATGATAATTCACCAATAAATCATGTTGATAAATTAAAAGGAAATTTTCTGCTAATACATGGAACCGCTGATGATAATGTACATATACAAAATTCGATTGATCTGGTAACAGCACTGGTTGCTGCAAACAAACAATTCGAAATGCAATTTTATCCAAATAGCAATCATGGTATTTATACAGGTCGTAACACCAGAATGCATCTTTATACAAAAATGACTGAATTTCTTATAAAAAATTTAAAACAATAATTTGTTTTGTTATTAAAAATATATTCTTACTTTTGCAAACCGAATTTTTAATCTAAAAAGAAAAAGGAAAATATGATAATAATACCTGTAAAAAGCGGCGAAAGCATCGAAAGAGCTTTAAAAAAATACAAAAGAAAATATGAAAAAACCGGTGTTGTTAAAGAAATTAGAACAAGACAACAATATGACAAGCCTTCAAGAATAAACAGAGAACAAAGACTGAAAGCAATATACGTTCAGCAGTTAAGAGATAAAGCCGAAATTTAAAAACATTTTTTAAAATTTCTTAGGGAGAAATTTTGTTTTGAGGATAATTTTTATTATCTTTGGGACAAAGTTTTTTCCTATTTTTATTTAATGGTACAAGAAAAATTCATTCAACATATACAATTTGAAAAAAGGTACTCTAACCATACAATTACTGCATACAAAAAAGATATTGAACAATTTTATATATTTTTAAAAGAGTATTACGAAATAATTGACGAAAAAAAAGCTGACTACCTTATTATAAGGTCATGGATTGTTAAATTAATGGAAAACGGATTATCAACACGCTCAATAAACAGAAAACTATCTTCATTAAAAACATTTTTTAAATATTTGATACGAGAAGAAATAATATCTATCAATCCAATGCTCAAAATTACTTCCCCAAAAACATCGAAAAGACTACCTGAATTTGTTGAAAAAAACAAGATCGATTACTTATTAAATGATATAGATTTTGGAGATGATTATATTGCTATCAGAGACAAAACAATATTTGAAGTTTTTTATGCAACAGGAATAAGAACATCAGAACTTATAAATTTAAAAGAACAAGATGTTGATCTGAAAAGATCGACAATAAAAGTTATAGGAAAAAGAAATAAAGAAAGGATTATACCGTTTAGTAATAAACTAAGTAATATACTTAACAACTATATTGAAAAAAAACATAAAGAGATTAATAGTACAAAAGCAAGCATTTATTTATTTGTTACACAGAAAAAGGAAAAGATGTACGCAAAACTTGTTTACAAAATAATCAACTCATATCTCAATAAAGTTACTACCTTATCAAAAAAAAGCCCTCATGTTTTAAGGCATACATTTGCAACACACATGTTAAATAACGGAGCAGATTTAAATGCAATTAAAGAACTTCTCGGGCACTCTAACCTATCATCTACTCAGGTATATACTCATAATACTATAGACAGACTTAAATCAATATATAATCACGCTCATCCAAAAGAGCAAAAACGGAGGTAAAATATGAATATCAACATTGAATCAATTAATTTTAAAGCAGACAGCAAACTAAAAGATTTTATCACTGAGAGAATTGAAAAACTATCAAATTTGCATGATGGTGTTTTAAATAGTGATGTGATATTAAAAATTGACAAAAACGACAAAAACGAAAACAAAACTACTGAAATTAAAATGATAATAAAGGGCGAAGAATTTTTCGCCAAAAAACAAAGTAAAACATTCGAAGGATCAACTGACAATACAATTGAAGCCTTGCGACGACAACTAAAAAAATATAAAGGTAAAATGGAGAATAAACACAGAAAATAATTTTTGAAATAATTTATATATTTTCTTTGGTTATTAATTTAATAATATATATTTTTGCAGACCTTTTCAAACAAAGGTCTGTTTTTTGTTTATTGATAAGGAGTTTAGAGTATTTTAAGCCGATGTAGCTCAGTTGGCCAGAGCAGCTGATTTGTAATCAGCCGGTCGCCGGTTCGAATCCGTCCATCGGCTCAAGTTCTTAAAATAATTGAAATTTGGGGAGATTCCAGAGCGGTCAAACGGGGCAGACTGTAAATCTGTTGGCAAAGCCTTCGGAGGTTCGAATCCTCCTCTCCCCACAAAACGGAGTAAAAAAGTTCATTATTTAATGAAGCATGAATTATCGTCTTGTTTAACAAGATAATTTCAGAAACACACTCCATTTCTGAAAATCAAGCGGAAATAGCTCATTTGGTAGAGCGACAGCCTTCCAAGCTGTAGGTGGCCGGTTCGAGCCCGGTTTTCCGCTCAAAACCTTACACAAGCCGATGTAGCTCAGCGGTAGAGCACTTCCTTGGTAAGGAAGGGGTCACGAGTTCAATTCTCGTCATTGGCTCTTAATTAAATATATAATAAAAGAAAACAACATTTAAACATTTATAGATATGGCTAAAGAAAAATTTGATCGATCCAAACCGCACGTTAATATTGGCACTATTGGTCACGTTGACCACGGTAAAACAACATTAACCGCTGCAATTACCTTAAACCTTCAAGCTTCAGGCTTAGCTGAATTTGCGTCTTTTGACTCAATTGACAATGCTCCTGAAGAAAAAGAAAGAGGTATAACAATTAATACTGCTCATGTTGAATATTCAACTGAGAACAGACATTACGCACACGTTGACTGTCCTGGTCACGCCGACTATGTTAAAAACATGGTAACCGGTGCAGCCCAGATGGACGGTGCTATTTTGGTTGTTGCTGCAACTGATGGTCCTATGCCACAGACTCGTGAGCACATCCTTCTTGCACGTCAGGTTGGTGTACCAAAACTCGTTGTTTTTATGAACAAAGTTGACATGGTAGATGACGAAGAACTTTTAGAATTAGTAGAAATGGAAATTAGAGATCTTCTTTCATTCTACAAATTTGATGGAGAAAACACTCCGATTATTCAAGGTTCAGCATTAGGTGCACTTAACGAAGAAGAAAAATGGGTTGAAAAAGTAGTTGAATTAATGGCTGCTTGTGATGAATGGATTCCACTTCCAGAGCGCGATATTGACAAACCATTCTTAATGCCTGTTGAAGATATTTTCTCAATTACAGGTAGAGGTACTGTTGCTACAGGTAGAATCGAAACCGGAGTTATTAACTCTGGAGATCCTGTTGACATTATTGGTATGGGTGCTGAAAAACTCAAATCAGTTATTACCGGTGTTGAGATGTTTAGAAAAATTTTAGATCGTGGTGAAGCTGGTGATAATGCAGGTCTTTTATTAAGAGGTATAGATAAAAAAGCAATTTGCAGAGGTATGGTAATTGCTAAACCTGGTTCTGTAACTCCTCATAAAAAATTCAAAGCAGAGGTTTATATCCTTAAGAAAGAAGAAGGTGGACGTCATACTCCATTTCATAACAAATACAGACCACAATTCTATTTCAGAACAACTGACGTAACAGGGGAAATGATTCTTCCTGAAGGTGTTGAGATGGTAATGCCAGGCGACAACCTTACTATCGAGACTCATCTTATCTCAGAAATAGCTATGAACAAAGGCTTAAGATTTGCAATTCGTGAAGGTGGACGTACTGTTGGAGCCGGTCAGGTAACAGAAATTCTTGACTAAATAACAATAAATATAGGTTTAAGAATAAGGCTTTTATTCATTTTTTTGAGAGCCTTATTCTGCCATATTAAATGTTCTTTAATGTATTTTTTTTAATACGGGTGTAGCTCAATTGGTAGAGTAGTGGTCTCCAAAACCATTGGTTGTGGGTTCAAATCCTACCACCCGTGCAAAAAATATTAGATAAATGGCAAAAATTAAAATATTTAATTACATAAAGGAATGTTCTGACGAACTTTTACATAAAGTTTCATGGCCATCCTGGAGTGAATTACAAAATAGTTCGATTGTAGTATCCATTGCTTCCCTAATAATTGCATTAGTAATTTATTTGATGGATATTTCAATTCAAACAATATTAGAAAATTTTTATAATTTGTTTTAATAGCAATAGCTATTTCACAATAACCATTAAAATTCTAATATTAATTTTTTTGATAACAATTAATAAATCCCTGTTTTTCAATTGGCATGAGCAATCAAGTTAAAAAATGGTATGTAATAAAAGCTATAAGCGGTAAAGAAAAAAAGGTAAAAGAATACCTTGAAAACGAAATTGACCGACTTAAGCTAAACGACTACATTACTCAGATACTTATACCAACTGAGAAAGTCTTTCAGGTACGCAAAGGCAAAAAAATAAGTAAAGAAAGGAATTATTTTCCAGGATACATACTTATTGAAGCTGTCCTTGTTGGAGAGGTTCTTCATATTATTAAAAACATTCCAAATGTTATTGGGTTTTTAGGTACAAAAGGTGAACCAGATGCTATTCGTCCAGCAGAAGTTAACAGGATATTAGGCAAAGTTGATGAGTTAGCCGAGCAAGGAGAAGAGGTAAATGTACCGTTTATTGTAGGAGAATCTATTAAAGTTACTGATGGTCCATTTAACAGTTTTACTGGAATTATTGAAGAAATCAATGAAGACAAGAAAAAACTTAAAGTTATGGTAAAAATCTTCGGTAGAAAAACTCCACTGGAATTAGGGTTTATGCAAGTAGAAAAAGAATAAGGTTATCAAATTACTTTTATTAATTATATAAGTTAAAGATTACAATGGCAAAAGAAGTTAGCGGATTAATCAAATTACAAATTAGAGGAGGCGCTGCAAATCCATCACCACCTGTTGGACCTGCATTAGGTGCAAAAGGTGTTAATATAATGGAATTTTGTAAACAATTTAATGCGCGTACTCAGGAACAAGCTGGTAAGGTTATTCCGGTTATTATTACTGTTTTCAAAGATAAGTCATTTTCTTTTATTATTAAAACTCCACCAGTTCCGGTGCAAATATTAGAAGCTGCAAAAATCAAAAAAGGTTCGGGAGAACCTAATAGAGCAAAAGTAGCCACTATATCATGGGATCAGGTAAAAACCATTGCCGAAGGGAAAATGGTTGACATGAATGCTTTTACGGTCGATTCAGCTATGAAAATGGTTGCAGGAACTGCAAGAAGTATGGGAGTTAAAATAAAAGGAAAATCGCCTTTTGCTGACAAGTAATAACAATTCAAATTAAGTTATTACATAAAAGTTATTCAGACAACTTAAACTTTTTTGTATTAATTTTCTTAATAACCGAATAATAATAACTGTAACAGGAGTTGAAATGACTAAATTAACAAAAAAAATAAAAGAAGCTCTAACAAAATTTGACAGGAGCAAAAAATATCCTTTAATAGAAGCTGTTGATATTGTAAAAGAACTAATAACTACAAAGTTTGATTCATCTGTTGATCTAAGCGTACGATTAGGTGTAGATCCCAGAAAAGCAAATCAAATGGTTCGCGGTTCAGTTACTTTACCTCACGGCTCTGGAAAAACAGTTAAAGTACTTGTACTATGTACTCCCGATAAAGAAGACGAAGCTAAAGAGGCTGGTGCTGACTTTTACGGATTAGATGAGTATATAAAAAAGATCAAAGGCGGATGGACTGATATTGACGTAGTAATTACTATGCCAAGTGTTATGCCAAAAGTTGGTGCTCTCGGTAGGATATTAGGCCCAAGAGGCTTAATGCCTAATCCAAAAACAGGTACAGTAACTATGGATATAGCTAAAGCTGTTAAAGAAGTTAAAGCTGGGAAAATTGATTTTAAAGTAGATAAATTTGGAATAATTCATGCCGGAATCGGTAAAGGATCTTTCGACAAACAAAAGTTAGTTGATAATGCCAGAGAATTATTACAAACAATTATCAAACTCAAACCTACCTCATCAAAAGGCACTTATATTAAAAGTGCGTTTATTTCAGGTACAATGAGTCCTAGTGTACAAATCGAACAAAAATCAATAACCGCATAATTCATTTTGAATAAATAGAATTTTATGAGAAAAGAAGAAAAAAATCAACTTATTGATTCTTTAGCGGAACAATTATCCAATATTAATTATTTTTATCTTACTGATATTTCTGGTCTTAATGCTAAAGACACAACTCTTTTGAGAAGTATGTGCTTTAAAAAAGACATCAAATTACAAATAGTTAAAAATACATTTTTAAAAAAGGCATTCGATAGATGTGAACGAAATTTTGACTCACTTGTTGACTCATGTACAGGTCCTACATCTATAATGTTTGCCCAAACGGGTAATGCTCCGGGAAAAGTTATCAAAGAGTTCAGAAAAACAAATGATCGACCTATTCTCAAAGCTGCATTTATTGAAGACGTAACTTATGTTGGCGATGATCAACTTGATTTATTAACAAACATCAAATCAAGAGAAGAAATTATTGGAGATATTATTGGAATACTTCAATCACCAGCCAAAAATGTTATTTCAGCTTTACAATCAGGTGGACAAAAGATATCTGGAATATTAGAAACATTATCTGAAAAATCAGAATAAAAGTTTTAGTGAAAAAAAATAATCAAATTTTAAAAACAGTATAAAAATTAAAATAAAATGGCAGATTTAAAAGATTTTGCAGAAAAGTTAGTAAACTTAACAGTTAAAGAAGTAAACGAATTAGCAGGAATTCTTAAAGAAGAATACGGTATTGAACCAGCTGCTGCTGCAGTTGTTGCAGGCCCTGCAGGCGGAGAAACCGCCGCTGAAGCTGAAGAACAAACTGAATTTGATGTTATTCTCAAAGCTCACGGTCAATCTAAACTTGCAGTTGTTAAATTGGTAAAAGAGCTTACAAGCCTTGGACTTAAAGAATCAAAAGAATTAGTTGATGCTGCACCTTCAGCAATTAAAGAAGGCATCTCAAAAGATGAAGCCGAATCATTACAAAAACAACTTGAAGAAGCTGGAGCAGAGGTAGAAGTAAAGTAAGGTGGTGATTTGTTTGATATCAAAAGAACATATACTTTTTTAGTATTGAATACATAATTGATCGTCTGATTATGACTTTGATAATAAAATATTTTTACTTCAAATTCACCTGTCGAAAGGCAGGTTTAAAACTTATAAAACCTTGGCTTCACAAACATTTGATAGAATAAATTTTGCATCTACAAAAAATCTACTTGCATACCCTGATTTTTTGGATGTTCAATTAAAATCTTTTCAGGATTTTTTCCAATTGGAAACAAATCCTGAAAATCGTATTAATGAGGGCTTATATAAAGTTTTTAGTGATAACTTTCCAATTACGGATGCACGTAACAACTTCGTTCTTGAATTCCTTAAGTATTTCATCGATCCTCCAAGGTATTCAATTAATGAATGCGTCGAAAGAGGTTTAACTTATAGTGTACCTCTTAAAGCTAAACTAAAACTTTATTGTACAGATCCTGATCATGAGGATTTCAAAACAATCATTCAGGATGTATATCTTGGCATGATTCCGTACATGAGCCCAAAAGGCACTTTTATAGTTAATGGTGCTGAAAGAGTTATTGTATCTCAATTACATCGTTCACCCGGAGTATTTTTTGGTACAAGTTTCCATGCTAACGGTACTCAGTTGTATTCTGCCAGAATTATCCCTTTCAGGGGTTCATGGATGGAATTTACAACTGACATTAATAATGTGATGTATGCATACATCGACAGAAAAAAGAAATTACCTGTTACTACATTATTAAGAGCAATTGGTTATGAAAGCGATCAGGAAATACTGGAAATTTTCGACCTTGCCGAAGATGTTAAAGTCAGTAAAGCAGGTCTAAAAAGAGTTGTTGGACGCAAATTGGCTGCAAGAGTTGTTAAATCATGGATCGAAGATTTTGTTGATGAAGATACCGGTGAAGTTGTTTCAATTGAACGTACTGAAGTTATCATAGATCGTGAAATAATTCTCGAAAATCAACACATTGACCAAATTATTGATGCAGGAATAAAAAATATTCTTCTTCACAAAGAAGAAGGACAAAGAATTGATTATTCCATAATTTTTAATACTCTTCAAAAAGATACAGCAAACTCTGAAAAAGAAGCTGTTGAATTTATCTACCGTCAGCTTAGAAATGCTGAACCACCTGATGAAGAAACAGCGAGAGGAATTATTGATAAATTATTCTTTTCTGATAGGCGTTATGACCTTGGAGAAGTTGGAAGATACAAAATCAATAAAAAACTGAAATTAAATATTCCTGACGAAACAAAGGTTCTTACAAAAGAAGACATTATTTCAATAATCAAATATCTGGTCAAACTTGCAAATGCAAAAACTGATGTTGATGATATAGATCACTTGAGTAATCGTAGAGTAAGAACAGTTGGAGAACAACTTTCATCTCAATTTGGTGTTGGACTTACACGAATGGCTCGTACTATTCGCGAAAGAATGAATGTAAGAGATAATGAAGTATTTACACCAACTGATTTAATTAATGCAAAAACTCTTTCTTCGGTTATCAATTCATTTTTTGGTACCAATGCACTATCTCAATTTATGGATCAAACCAATCCATTATCAGAGGTAACTCATAAACGAAGAATTTCTGCATTAGGACCAGGGGGACTCTCTCGTGAAAGAGCCGGTTTCGAAGTTCGTGACGTTCACTTTACGCACTACGGTCGTTTATGTACCATTGAAACTCCTGAAGGACCAAATATTGGTTTGATTTCTTCGCTTTGTGTTTATGCTAAAATCAACAGACTTGGTTTTATAGAAACACCATATAGAATCGTAGAAAAAGGAAAGATAAAAACATTTGAAGATCCAATTTATCTTACTGCAGATGAAGAAGAAAACAAAATAATTGCTCAGGCAAGTACAATCTTAAATGAAGACGGAAGTTTTACAAATAAAAAGGTAAAAGGACGTTATTTGGCCGATTATCCTATTATTGAAAGAGAAAAAGTTGACCTTATTGATATTGCACCTAATCAAATAGCATCTATTGCTGCATCATTAATTCCATTTCTGGAACATGATGATGCAAATAGAGCATTGATGGGTTCAAATATGATGCGTCAGGCAGTTCCATTACTTAATGCCGAAGCACCAATAGTTGGAACAGGTATTGAAGGTAATGTTGCAAGAGACTCAAGAGTTCTTATTAACGCCGAAGGTGATGGAATAGTTGAATATGTTGATGCTAATAAAATTACTATCAATTATTTAAGAGACGAAAATGAAAAACTAATAAGTTTCGAGAATGATATCAAAACTTACGAACTTATCAAGTTTAAAAGAACTAATCAAAATACAAGCATCAACCTCAGGCCTATTGTTGTTAAAGGAGATAAAGTTAAAAAAGGTCAGGTGCTATGTGAAGGATATGCTACACAAAACGGTGAACTTGCCTTAGGCAGAAACCTTAAAGTGGCTTTTATGCCTTGGAAAGGATATAATTTTGAGGATGCTATCGTAATCTCTGAAAAAGTTGTTAAAGAAGACATCTTTACATCTGTTCATATTGAAGAATTTTCGCTTGAAGTAAGAGATACAAAACGTGGAGTTGAAGAATTGACAAATGATATTCCAAATGTAAGTGCCGAAGCTACAAAAGACCTTGACGAAAAAGGAATGATTAGAATTGGTGCTGAAGTTAACGAAGGCGACATTCTAATTGGAAAAATTACACCTAAAGGAGAAAGCGATCCTACTCCGGAAGAAAAATTACTAAGAGCCATTTTTGGTGATAAAGCCGGAGATGTTAAAAATGCATCATTAAAAGCTCCTCCTTCAATGAAAGGAGTTGTGGTTGATAAAAAGCTTTTTTCCAGAATAGTAAGAGATAAGAAAACAAAAATTTCTGAAAAAGAAATTATTGCTGATCTTGAAAAAGAATTCAAGAAAAACATTGCAGACCTCAAGCTTAAGCTCGTTGATAAATTAACTGTTTTAGTTAGTGGAAGATCCTCACAAGGAGTATTCAACAGTTTTAAAGAAATCATGGTTCCTAAAAAAACTAAGTTCTCACAAAAACTTTTATTGGGTCTTGATTATTCAAATATCAATCCCAATAAATGGACAACGGATAAGAAAAAGAACGAACTGGTTAATACTCTAATTAATAACTACAGTATTAAATATAAAGAGTATCTGGGAATATTCAATCGTAAGAAATTTATTACAACTGTAGGAGATGACCTTCCTACAGGAATTATTAAAATGGCAAAAGTTTATGTAGCTAAAAAACGTAAACTTAAAGTTGGAGATAAAATGGCAGGACGCCATGGAAACAAAGGTATTGTAGCAAGAATAGTTAGAGAAGAAGATATGCCATTCCTCGAAGACGGAAGTCCGGTAGATATTGTTCTTAATCCTCTCGGTGTACCATCTCGAATGAACCTTGGTCAGATTTACGAAACTGTTCTTGGATGGGCAGGCAAAAATCTGGGAGTAAAATTTGCAACACCAATCTTTGATGGAGCAAATATCGATCAAATCAATGACTATATGAAACAAGCCAATCTGCCTGAAAACGGAAAAATTTTCCTTTATGATGGCGGCACCGGCAAACGTTTTGATCAACCGGCAACTGTTGGTTACATATATATGCTGAAACTGCATCACATGGTTGATGACAAAATGCACGCAAGATCAATTGGACCTTATTCACTAATCACTCAGCAACCTCTCGGTGGTAAAGCACAGTTTGGTGGACAGAGATTTGGTGAAATGGAAGTATGGGCACTTGAAGCATTCGGTGCATCCAACGTTCTTCAAGAAGTTCTAACTGTTAAATCCGATGATGTTATCGGACGAGCAAAAACTTACGAAACTATTGTAAAAGGCGAAAATATGCCTACTCCGGGAATTCCGGAATCATTCAATGTATTAGTTCATGAGTTGAACGGATTATGTTTGAATATTTCTTTTGATTAATAAATTGTATTCGCTAAATTGAATACCCTTTTCGGGAAAAGCAATTAAGCAAGTAATAAGTATTAATAACCCAATTAGTATAAATATATGGCTTTCAGAAAAGATAATGCATTGAATAGTAAATTTTCATCAATTACTATTAGCCTTTCTTCACCAGAACAAATTCTTGAACGTTCGCATGGTGAAGTGTTAAAACCTGAAACTATAAACTACCGTACATACAAGCCAGAACGCGATGGTTTATTCTGTGAAAGAATATTCGGTCCTGTAAAAGACTGGGAATGTCATTGCGGAAAATATAAACGAATCAGGTATAAAGGTATCGTTTGTGATCGTTGCGGTGTTGAAGTTACCGAGAAAAAAGTACGCAGGGAAAGAATGGGACACATTCAACTTGTAGTACCGGTTGCTCACATTTGGTTTTTTAAATCACTACCAAACAAAATAGGTGCTTTATTAGGTTTACAATCTAAGAAACTCGATTCGATTATATATTACGAAAGATATATTGTAATTAATCCGGGAGTAAAAGCTGCTGATAACATTAAGTATCTTGATTTTTTAACTGAGGAAGAATATTTCGATATTCTTGAATCACTTCCTCCTGAAAATCAACATCTTGATAATAGTGATCCTGATAAGTTTATCGCTAAAATGGGTGCAAGTGCTTTACATGAACTGCTTTCGCGTCTTGATCTTGACAAAACATCTTACGAATTACGACATAAAGCAAATACTGAAACATCTCAACAAAGAAAAGCCGAAGCACTAAAAAGATTAAAAGTTTATGAAGCATTCAGAGATGGAAGAAATAGATTAGAAAATCGTCCGGAATGGATGATTGTTCAAGTTGTTCCTGTTATTCCACCGGAATTGCGACCATTAGTTCCACTTGATGGCGGAAGATTTGCCACTTCTGATCTTAATGATCTTTACAGAAGAGTTATTATTAGAAATAACCGGCTGAAACGATTAATAGAAATCAAAGCTCCTGATGTAATCATGCGTAATGAAAAACGTATGCTACAGGAAGCAGTTGATTCATTATTTGATAATTCCAGAAAATCTAGTGCTGTAAAAACTGATTCAAACAGAGCATTAAAATCTCTAAGCGACAGTTTAAAAGGAAAACAAGGACGTTTCCGACAAAACCTTCTTGGTAAAAGAGTTGACTATTCAGGCCGTTCGGTTATTGTAGTAGGACCTGAACTGAAACTCAATGAATGTGGTATTCCAAAAGATATGGCTTCTGAACTATTTAAGCCATTTATTATCAGGAAAATGCTTGAAAGAGGAATTGTTAAAACTGTAAAATCAGCTAAGAAAATTGTTGATCGAAAAGATCCTGTAGTATGGGATATTCTCGAAAACATTTTAAAAGGGCACCCTATAATGCTTAACCGTGCCCCTACCCTTCACAGATTAGGTATTCAGGCATTCCAGCCGAAACTTATTGAAGGCAAGGCAATTCAGTTACACCCTCTTGTTTGTACAGCATTCAATGCCGATTTTGATGGTGACCAAATGGCTGTTCATGTTCCTTTGGGAAATGCAGCAATACTTGAAACACAAATATTAATGCTTGCTTCGCATAATATTCTTAATCCGGCAAACGGAGCTCCCATTACCGTTCCTTCTCAGGACATGGTACTTGGATTGTATTACATGACTAAAGGGCGAAAAAATACTAAAGAATATCCTATTAAAGGTGAAGGATTTAGTTTTTATTCACCCGTAGAAGCTATTATTGCATATAACGAAGGAAAAGCTGATCTTCATGCTATTATTAAAGTTTTTGTTAATGTTACAGAAAACAATGAACTTGTTAAAAAGCAAATAGAAACTACTATAGGACGAATTATCTTTAATGAAGTTGTTCCTAAAGAATATGGTTTTATTAATCAACTCCTTACAAAAAAGGCATTACGAGATATTATAGGTGATATTTTAATTAAAACAGGCACATCAAAAACAGCTAAATTTCTTGATGATATAAAACATCTTGGATATAAAATGGCTTTTGAAGGAGGTCTCTCATTTAACCTTGGGGATATACTAATTCCTGAAATCAAAGAAGAACTTATTAAAAATGCAAATGCTGAAGTTGATGAAGTTGTTGGCAATTATAATATGGGATTTATTACCAATAACGAACGATACAATCAGATAATTGATATCTGGACACATACAAACTCACATCTTACTCAAACACTGATGAATGAACTCTCAAATGACAAACAGGGTTTTAATTCAGTTTATATGATGCTTGACTCCGGAGCGAGAGGCTCGAAAGAACAGATTCGTCAGCTCTCTGGTATGAGGGGACTTATGGCTAAACCACAAAAATCAGGTGCCAAAGGTGGTGAAATTATTGAAAACCCTATCCTTTCAAACTTCAAAGAAGGATTATCAGTACTTGAATATTTTATTTCTACTCATGGTGCTCGTAAAGGTTTGGCTGACACAGCTCTTAAAACTGCGGATGCCGGATATTTAACACGTCGTTTGGTTGATGTTGCACAGGATGTTATAATTAACGAAGAAGATTGTGGTACACTACGAGGATTAACAACTACTGCATTAAAGAAAAATGAGGAAGTTGTTGAAACCTTATACGATAGAATTTTGGGAAGAACTACAGTACATGATATTTATCATCCACAAACAGGTGAACTTATTATAAAAGCAAGTAAGGAATTAACTGAAACAATTTCACATATTATTGAAGAATCACCAATTGAATCTGTTGAGATAAGATCGGTATTAACTTGTGAATCAAAACACGGAGTATGTGCTAAATGTTATGGAAGAAACCTTGCATCAGGCAAAATGGTTCAAAAAGGTGAAGCTGTTGGAGTTGTCGCTGCTCAATCAATTGGCGAACCGGGAACTCAGCTTACTCTTAGAACCTTCCACGTTGGTGGTACTGCCTCCAATATTGCAATAACATCAAAAATCGAAGCAAAATACGACGGTATTCTCGAAGTTGATGAGCTTAGAAATATTGAATATGTAAACAAAGAAGGTAAAACTTCTAATATCGTAGTTGGACGTTCGGCTGAAATGAGAATAGTTGATGAGAAAACCAGAATAGTACTTACTTCAGGAATTATTCCTTACGGTTCGTTCATTTATTTTAATAGTAACAGTAAAGTAAAAAAAGGTGAACTGATTTGTGAATGGGATCCTTATAATGCTTCTATTATTTCAGAATATTCCGGTAAAATTTCTTTTGAGAATATCATTGAAGGTAAAACATATAAAATTGAATCTGACGAACAAACCGGTTATCACGAGAAAGTTATTGTTGAAACAAGACAAAAAAGCAAAAATCCAACTATCAAAATACTTGATTCAAAAAATAATTTGATAAAATCTTATGATATTCCTGTTGGTGCACACATCATTGTTGAAGAAGGTGATAAAATAAAAGCCGGAGAAAATATTGTTAAAATACCAAGAGCTGTCGGAAAATCAGGTGATATTACAGGTGGTTTACCAAGAGTTACTGAGTTATTTGAAGCTCGTAATCCATCTGATCCTGCTGTTGTTTCTGAAATTGATGGTATTGTTTCCTTTGGTAGTAAACTGAAACGTGGTAATCGCGAAGTTATCATCACATCAAAAACAGGTGAAGAAAAATCTTATCTTATTTCTACATCAAAACAAATACTTGCACAGGAAAATGACTATGTAAAATCAGGAACTTCATTATCGGAAGGTGCAGTAACACCTGCTGATATACTTGCTATTAAAGGACCTATGAAAGTTCAGGAATACATTGTTAACGAAGTTCAAGAAGTTTACAGATTGCAAGGTGTAAAAATAAATGACAAACACTTTGAAGTTATTGTACGTCAAATGATGCGTAAAGTAGAAATTGATGATCCGGGTGATACTAAATTCTTAGAAAATGAACTCGTTAATAAAATTGACTTTCAGAATGAAAATGATGAAATTTTCGGTCAAAAAGTTATTACCGACTCCGGAGATTCCGAAATCTATAAAACCGGTCAGATATTAAGTGCAAGAAAATTAAGAGATGAAAATTCATTTCTTAAAAGAAGAGATAAAAAATTGTTAGAATCACGTAATGCTCAATCTTCAACTGCACGACAAGTACTGCAAGGTATTACAAAAGCATCACTACAAACTAAAAGTTTTATATCTGCTGCTTCGTTTCAGGAAACAACAAAAGTTCTTACACTTGCTGCCATTAATGCTAAAAGAGATAACCTTCTTGGTCTTAAAGAAAATGTTATTGTTGGACATAAAATTCCAGCAGGAACAGGCTTAAGAGAATATAACAAAATAGTGGTTGGTTCGGCTGAGGAATATAAAGCTTTGATGGATAAAAAGAAAGAAGAAAGTTTTGAGGAAACAAATGCGGAAGAAGAAAATTAATTATTTAACTTTCACTTAAAACAAAATATTATGTCTGATCAAAAAAAAGAAAAAAAACTTAATATTGAATTATCTCCTGAAATAGCAGAAGGTATATATTCGAATCTTGCAATGATAACTCATTCAAATGCCGAATTTATTATTGACTTTATTAAGATGATGCCAGGAATTCAAAAAGCAAAAGTAAAATCTAGAATTATCTTAACTCCACAACATACGAAAAGACTTCTACGTGCTTTGCAAGACAATATCAATAAATTTGAGTCAATACATGGCAAGATAAGTGAACCAACAGGAAGTGGAATGCCTCCAATGACTTTTGGAGGACCTACCGCACAAGCATAAAACTATTTTAACCATATTAGAAAAGACTGTATCAAATTGATGCAGCCTTTTTTTGTGAATAAATGGTTTTGGGTTTTGGGTTTTGAGTTTTGGGTTTATGATTCGTAAAAACCTGAAACCTCAAACCTGAAACCTGAAACCTGAAACCTCAAACCTGAAACCTGAAACCTCAAACCCGAAACCTGAAACCCAAAACTATTTCGTTTTATCAGGAAATGGAGGAATTACAGGCAAAGCTTTCTCTTTCTTAATTTCTTTCATTATCACTTCAATAGCTTTATTTAGCTGCTGATCTTCTCCAGCAAATTCTTTGGCTGGATCATTATCAATTACAATATCCGGATCAACACCATATCCTTCAATAACCCATCCTTCGCCACTAGTGCCAAATGGAGCAAATTCCGGTTTACGCATATCACCACCATCAATAAAAGGAAGTGATCCTCTAATACCAACAACTCCACCCCAAGAACGTACACCAATTATTTTTCCAATACCAAGTTTTTTAAACTGATAAGGAAAAAGATCACCATCAGAAGCCGAATAATTATCAAGTAATAATACTTTTGGGCCTACAACCATCTGAGCCGGTTTTGTATTTATTCCTGTATTTCTTGCCATTCCATATAAAGCTAATTCTCTGTTTAACCGCTCAATAATCATTGGGGAAACATTCCCTCCGCCGTTACCTCGATCATCAATAATAAGCCCTTTTTTAGATAACTGAGGATAAAAATACTTTACAAATTCATTTAATCCGCCACGTCCCATGTCCGGGATATGAATATATCCAACTTGTCCGTTTGTAGCTTCATTAACTTTTCTGATATTTTCGCGTACCCAATTGAAATAGTAAAGATTACTCTCATCAGAAATTGGAATAATAATAACATCTTCTGCTTCTTTTTCAGATGCTTCACTATTTATTGTAAACTCAACTTGTTTTCCGGCAGTACCAACTAATGCAGCATAAATATCTTTCATGCCTTTTGTTGATTCACCATTAATTGCAATGATAAAATCACCTTCATTAACATCAACTCCTACTTCGGTAAATGGCGAACGGGTATTGTTTGTCCAATTTTCTCCGCTAAGGATTTTATCAATTTTATAATAACCTGATTTATGCTTGCTTAATTCCGCACCAAGTAAGCCGGTTTTAATCCTTTTCGGACTAAGTTTATCACCGCCGCTAACATAAGCATGACCAACACTAAGTTCACCAATCATTTCACCAATAATATAATTAAGATCATTTCTGTTGTTAACGTAAGAAACTAATGGAGAGTATTTTTCTTTTATTGATTTCCAATCAAGTCCGTGCATATTTGGAGCATAAAAGAAATCACGCATCTGTCGCCACGACTCGTTAAATATTTGTGTCCACTCATCTTTATAGTCAACCCAAACTTTCATATTACTTACATCAATATTATCTTTGATCTTTACAGGAGCTTTTGGCAAGTCAATAATAGCATATTTTCCTGCTTTATTTACAAGCATCTTTTTCTTATCTGCGGTAACAATAAAACCTCCAATTTTCCCAAGATCAGTTTCTTTCTTCTTTTTAAGATCAAACATCTTTAAACTTGCTCCCTTATCTCCTCTGGAAAATTTATTGTAATAAACTGAGTTTCCAATTGGATTAATACTCCAATAGTTAGCAACACTTATCGGCAGACAAATAATACGATCGGCAATTCCGTCAAAATCAATTTTAACCGACTTATCTTCTTCTTTCTTTTCTGATTTTTTATCTTCTTTTTTATTTTCCTTTTCATCTTCCTTTTCAACATCATCCTTTTTTACAGATACCACATCATTCTCCGGTTCGAAAGGCGATGGAGTTACTTTCTGTAGAGTTACAAAGTAAATTTTGTTCATCTCGGTATATGCATGATTCCACTCAGTCCGGCTATAAATCGGATTAAAATCACGCGAAGAAGTGAAAAATAAATATTTCCCATCATCACTAAAAACAGAACTTCCAGAATTGTACCATTCATCGGTAATTACATGATTTTGTCCATTTTCAAGATCATAAATATATATCTGTGAAACTACATTTCGAGAAGGTAATGTATAGGTAATATATTTGCTGTCAGGCGACCAGCTGTAACTTCTTATCTCCCAGTCGGTGGCAGTTGTAACTTCTTTACTTTTTTTTGTTTTGATATCAATATATTGAAGACGCAATTTTTTATCTCCCCATAAAAGAAATTTACTGTCAGGCGACCAAATTGGATTATATTTATACGTATCCGATTTTTTTGTCAGCTTGATTGGTTCCTCACTTCCATCCTGATTAATTATGTAAATTTCATCCTCTCCGGTAGCATCAGAAACATAAGAAATATATTTCCCGTCAGGCGACCACTCAACATTTCTATCGTGTACTCCGGGAGTTTTAGTAAGATTATTTGTAATTCCATGTTTTGCCGGAAGTGTAAATACATCACCACGAGCACCAAAGACAACCCTTTTTCCATCAGGAGAAACAGCATAAGAATTAATGGATTTACTTACATCTTTGAATTCATTTCTTGCCTGATCAAAATCATTTGCTATTTGAATTTCAATCTTTTCGATTATCTGTTTTTCAAGATTAAATTTGTAGATAAACCCACCATTTTCATAAACGATAACTTTGTTGCCAAGAGATGGAAATTTTATATCATACAAAGTATAATCAGTAAGTTTTGTAGTTTCTTTTGTATTCAGATCATAAGAAAAAAGATTCATAGTTCTATCGCGATCAGAAAGAAAATAAATTTTATCACCATGCCACATCGGGAAAATATCCTGAGCCTTATTATTTGTGATATTCTCAACCTTTTTAGATTTAAAATCATAAATCCAAACATCATCAGCCATTCCGCCTCTATAATATTTCCACGTTCTGAATTCTCTAAAAACCCTGTTATAAGCTAATTTTTTTCCATCAGGCGAGTAGCTGCAAAATCCACCACATGGTAGCGGAAGTTGTTCGGATAATCCACCATCTTTAGAAACTGAAAATAATTGTCCTTTAAAAGAATTAAAGGATTTTTTTCGTGAGCGGAAAACAATATTTTCATCATCTTTCCAACACATAACAATATTATTCGGACCCATCCTATCGGAAACATCATCCCTGCCAAGAGTAGCAGTATATGTAATTCTTTCTGGAATTCCGCCATCAGCAGGAATTGTGAATACCTCAGTATTTCCGTCATATTGTCCTGTAAAAGCTATTGTTTTTCCGTCAGGAGAAAATCGTGCAAACATTTCATATCCTTCGCCATTAGTAAGTTTTCGGGCAATACCACCGTCTATGTCAGCAGAATATAAATCACCCGCATAAGTAAATACAAGCTGATCGTTGAATATTGCAGGGAAACGCATCAAACGTGCTTCTTCCTGAGCATTGGTAATTGTCAGGAAAATAAAACATGAAACAAAAAATGTTAAGATTCTTTTCATAATATAAT
>JAIORY010000314.1 GCA_021107915.1 Bacteroidales bacterium
GGCTTTGTGCGTGATTTGATTTTGGAACGTCCTTCACAAGATATTGATGTTGTTGTGCTTGGAAGTGGAATTGATTTTGCAGAGAAAGTTGCAAAGAATATTGGAAAACGTGCTAAAGTAAAATATTTTAAGAATTTCGGAACTGCGAGGATAAATTGGGATGGAAATGAAATTGAATTTGTAGGAGCAAGAAAAGAATCTTACCGAAAAGATTCAAGGAAACCCATAGTTGAAAACGGAACTCTTAAAGACGATCAAAACCGTAGGGATTTCACAATTAATGCGCTTTCGCTGAGTTTGCAAGAAAATGATTTCGGGGAGTTAGTAGATCCATTTGACGGATTTCAAGACATTAAAAACAGAATAATTCGTACTCCGCTTGACCCCGACATTACTTTTTCGGATGATCCGCTTAGGATGATGCGAGCTATACGTTTTGCATCACAACTGAAATTTAAGATATCACCGGTAACTTTCGATGCTATCAGAAAAAACTGTAAAAGAATTTCGATAGTTTCAAAAGAGCGTACAATTGGTGAACTAAATAAAATCATACTTTCCGAAAAACCTTCTTATGGGTTTAAACTACTTGATTCTTCAGGTTTACTTAATGAATTTTTTCCGCAATTATCAAATCTTAAAGGAACTGAAACCATTGACGGTAAAAGTCATAAAGATAATTTCTATCACACTCTTGAAGTTCTCGACAGAATTTCAATTAACACGGATGATCTTTGGCTAAGATGGGCAGCTTTGTTGCATGATATTGCAAAACCTTCTACAAAAAGATTTGACAAAGAAAACGGATGGACTTTTCACGGACATGAATTTAAAGGAGCAAAAATGATCCCGTCAATCTTCAAAAAGTTAAAACTTCCGTTGAATGAAAAAATGAAGTACGTTCAAAAACTGATCATGCTTCACATGCGCCCCATTATACTTTCAACTGATGAGGTTACGGATTCAGCTGTCAGGAGATTGCTTTTTGAAGCCGGTGATGATATTGATGATTTAATGACACTTTGCGATGCAGACATAACTTCAAAAAATCCACAAAAAGTAAAACGTTTTCTCAAAAACTTTATGATCGTCAGACAAAAACTTGTTGAAATAGAAGAAAAAGACAACATCAGAAATTTTCAACCACCTGTTAGCGGCGATGATATTATTAAAACATTCGGGCTTGAGCCTTGCCGGGAAGTCGGGATAATTAAAAATGCAATTAAAGAAGCTATTCTTGAGGGAGTAATAGAAAATAACTTTGATAAAGCTTTCGATTTTATGATAAAAGAAGGCGAAAAATTAGGACTGAAAATTCAAAAGTAATAATGAACCAAAACACAAATATACTAATTCTTAACAATTTTGCAAAGCAAAAGCTGTTTAGAAGTAGTAATGCGGTACAAAATCAAACCTGGAAATTTTGCAATTCTGTTCCGTACAAGTATAAAAAAAATACTTTGATTGTAGTTTTGGGTCCTACTGCCATTGGCAAAACTGCTTTAAGTATTAAGCTCGCAAATCATTTTAAAACAGAAATTATTTCATCGGATTCACGTCAGTTTTACAAAGAAATGAAAATCGGAACAGCAGTTCCAAGTCCCGAAAAATTGAATGCAGTTAAACATCATTTCATCGGCAACTTATCAATATCCGATTATTATAATGTTTCAAAATTTGAACAAGAAGCACTTCAAAAACTTGAAAAGATTTTTTCTTTAAATCAGTTTGCAATTATGGTGGGAGGTTCGGGTTTATATATTGATGCCGTTTGTAAAGGAATTGACGAACTCCCCGACCCTGACGAAAAACTTAGAGCCGAAATAATTGAAATCTTTCAGATTTCAGGTATCGAAGCTTTGCAAAAAAAACTAAAAGAACTCGATCCTGAATATTATTCAATTGTTGATCTGAAGAATCCAAAAAGACTAATGAGAGCAATTGAAGTTTGTCTCCAAACCGGTAAAACATACACTTCATTAAGGAAAAACAAAGCAGACAACAGAGATTTCAATATCATTAAAATTGGTCTAAATTGTGAGAGACAAGAACTTTTTGAGCGTATAAATTTACGTGTTGATAAAATGACTGAAGATGGTTTGCTTGATGAAGTTAAAAACCTCAATAAATTCAGAAATCTTAACTCTTTAAATACTGTTGGTTATAAAGAAATCTTTGATTTTTTGGATAATAAAATCACTTTTAAACGAGCCATAGAAAATATTAAAACTAACACACGCCGCTACGCAAAGCGACAACTGACATGGTTTAAAAGAGATGAATCAATAAAATGGTTCAATCCTTCTGAAATAAATAAAATTATTTTGTATCTTTCAGAAAAAAATAATTATGCTTGAATCAGAACTAAAAATCATAGAACAAGAAGTAAGAAACTGCACAAAATGTCCTTTGCACCGCAGTAGAACAAATATTGTTTTTGGTGATGGAAATCCAAATGCAAAAATATTTCTAATTGGTGAAGGACCGGGTTTTGAAGAAGATAAAACTGGAAATGTATTTGTCGGAAAGTCAGGGAAATTATTGGATAAAATTCTTGAAGCATGCAATTTCAGCAGAAGCAAACATGTTTATATCGGGAATATTGTAAAATGCCGTCCTCCCGAAAACCGAAAACCTGAAACGGTAGAACAAGCCGCATGTCTCCCCTATCTTGAAAAACAAATCGAACTTATTAATCCAAAAATAATTATTACACTTGGTGCCACGGCACTTCAAGGGCTTTTGGGTGAAAATTTAAAAATCACAAGAGAAAGAGGCAATTGGAAATTATGGATGAACCGGCTTGTTATGCCAACATTTCATCCATCGGCATTATTGCGAAATCCCAACCTCAAAAAAGATACATGGGAGGATTTTAAAAAAGTTATTACAAAATATCGGGAGTTGGTTAATTCGGAGCATTTTTGTAAGCATTTTTGATACAATGTTTACCTTCTGTTATTTCTTAATCATAATGGAATCTGCATTTTGCTATGTGTATTTCATTGTTCTTGACTCGATAAATTAGTCTATGTTCCTCGTTAATTCTACGTGACCAGAATCCTTTATATTTATGTTTCAGAGGTTCTGGTTTTCCAATACCTAAAAATGGATTTCGTGAAATATCTTTAAGCAAGTCATTAATTTTTTTTAAGGTCTTTTTATTGTTTTTTTGCCAATACAAATAGTCCTCCCATGATTCATCTACAAATATATATTTCATAAGTCTAAGAGGTCTTTTTGAAATGACGATTTATTTTTCAATTTTTCAATCGCTGAATCTAGTCTTTTCTCATTAACCTTTGAGGATAATTCGTGTTGAGTTGCATTTAATGAATTATATTCATCCAATGAAATTACCACTACTCCTGAGTCTTTACCGCGATTAATAATCAATGTCTCAAAGTCCTCTGTTACATTGTCTAGATATCTTTTAATATCCTTTCTGAAGTCTGAAATTGTTGTTGTCAACATAATTATTTTATTAAGTACATTTGAAAGTACAAATATATGTACAAATATGAAAGATTCCAAATTTTTTTTAAACATTTTAAATCACCACAATAAATTTTTAGTGCTTTTCCAATAAATTTCTCTAAAAAATTCTAAAATGACTTATTCTTATAAAATTCAACCAAACCGTCAATTGGATTTTTTTCTATTCTTTCAATTTTTAGTCCTCGTTTTTTTGCAACTTCCTTTAATTCCTTTTCAAAAACAAAACTAACAGAGCCAACGAAACCAATAGGCACTTTTTTGATTACAGAATACTTGCCGGCTTGGTTTTCAAAAAACTCATCAAATGAAGTTAAAACAATTTCTTTGATGAACTGATGAGAAATATTTTCGGATAAGAACATGCTAAATGAGGAGAAAAATTGATTCGGTTTCGGTTGGTTATATGTAGCATCTAATATTTTTTCAATATTTAAATCATACTTTTCATTAAATAAATTTTTAAGCTCAGGAGGAAATTGATCTTTTAAAAATGCTGTAATAATTTTTTTTCCCATAGAAGTTCCGCTACCTTCATCACCATACATATAACCCAAAGATGTAACATTTTCGACAATATCATTTCCATCGTAATAACATGAATTTGATCCGGTACCGAGGATACATGCAATTCCAGAGTTATTTCCAAATAAAGCATGAGCAGCACCAAGCAAATCGTGATAAATTTCGAAACGTCCGGCAGGAAAAACATTTTCTAATGCTTCCTCAATAACGAAACGCTTTTTTTCGGTCGAACAACCGGCTCCATAAAAGAAGACCTTTTCAACTCTGCTCCCATTTAAAAAGGGAAGTAATTCTTTTTCAAGTATCTCCGTTATCTCATAAGGTTTTAAAAAATATGGATTTATTCCGGCAGTTTCATACTTATGTGCTGAATTATCTTTCTCAACTGCTACCCAGTCGGTTTTTGTTGCACCACTATCTGCTATTAATATCATAATGTTTTTATTTTTATGATTATTCTATAGTCCGTTTTTTTTTATATTTTTTGAATATCGAATATCGAACACCCCCGAAAGTTTTCGGGGTAACGATTTTTGATTTAAAGATAACATTCTATAACTATAAACTGCGCTATGAATAGTTACCGCTTGCGAAGTACGTTCTTGTCTGGTTTTACTGGACTTGAACCGGACTGCAAACGTTAATTTTATAATTATCCAGGCAATTATTTATAAGCGTTTGTTGTGGGGTCGTGCATTATTTCAGTCTTTCAGTATTCTTAAAATTCACAAACACATATGCCAAATAAATCACATGGTCACCTATTTCATAAAAAATGGAGGTTTGTTTACTTAAAACAGCTTTCCTAAGTCTTGATTGAAATGTCGATACAGGAAACATTCGAGGATTTCTTTTGATAAGGTCAATTTGCCTTGACAGCTTTTCTTTAAAGTTATCAACTTCTCTTTGTGTCCAATTAGTTGCTAAATAATCAATTATCTCTTCAAGATTTTGAATTGCCTCTTCAGCCCAAAAGATTTTATATTCCATACTTTCTCTTTACATCTTCGTGTGAGATTATTCTACCTTCATCTATATCTTTAAGACCTCTTTGAATTCCCTGAATTTGTTGTTCTGTTAAATCATTCCACCAATCATTATTCACAAACCTTGATTCTTTGACAACCATTAAATAATTTAGCGTTTCTAAATCATTAAGTTTTGTTAGCCACTCAATTAGTTCAAGTTTTATAGTTTCCTGTTCCATTTATTTAATTTTTATTCAAAGGTACATTATTTTTATCTAATAGTCAATTTTATAGATGCCCCTCAACTCCTTATTATATTCCGTTAAAAACTTCCTCTTAAAGCAATAATAAAATTTCTTCCCGGTGCGCAAATACCGGAAGAATATGTTCTTATCCTGTAATTAAAAATATTTTCTATTCCGGTGGTTAATTGGATACGGGAGTTTATCTGATATAGAAATTTCAAATTTATTGTCCACCATAAAGGCGAATAAGGATTCCCATTTTCATCCTCTGCATACATATAGGTTTTATCTCTTTCGGATAATGCAAGATTTTCGTATGAGATTTCACCGTTATAAATTGAATATAATTTTAATTTAAGTTTGTCTTTTGAATAAGTTATTGAACTACTCCCGAATAATGGAGCGACATGCCTAACAGGATATCCTTCATCATCTTTACCTTTTGTATAAGTAAGATTTGAACTTAGCAAAAACATTCCGTTAAGATTTACATCAACTGAAAAACTACCACCATAAATATATGCACTTCCTGTATTTACCAAAGCCTCAACTTTACTCATTTCTCCATCATACAAAAGCGAGTCGTATCCGTTAAAAGTAAAATCGCGGCGAACCATTGCATTATCAAGGTATGTATAAAAAATTGTTGCGTTGATTTTTGTCTGATCACCAAAATTACGAGAAAAACCCATGTCCAGATTATAAGCATATTCAGGTTTGAGATTTTCATTTGGAACTATTAATGTTCCCGGTTCAGAATCAAAAACTTTTGCAATATCATCAATATTTGGAGCCCTAAAACCCGAAGAAGCATTAACATTAAATTGCCAATTATTATCGGTTCGATAAACCATTCCTGCACTTGCATTTAAAGCTCCGGTATTCAAATTTATTTCATCATAAGGAAATTTAAAAAATGTAGTATCAATAAATTTAGATTTCATTATAACCCTGCTATATCGCAAACCTGAAGATAAAGTTATTTTTTTTGATATATTCGACTTATAACTCATATAACCGGCAAAAGATGAATAATCGCTACCTCCATCGGGATATCGTGTTGATGTTGGAAATTCCTTTAGAGTATTAATATTTTCAATTTTACCACTCGAATTTACCCTATTGTACAAGCCCTCAAATCCATAAAACAAAGTTGACTTAGCGGTTATTTTTTTATCAAAATCAAGATTCATTGTGATTGCAGATACGTTTTCTGTTCTCAATCTTAATTCATCTTTTTGAAATTTCCTGTCGTTACGGCTTTCCTCAAACTCCTGATATGCCATAGTTAATTTTAATTCGTCATATAACTTTGTTGTATCCGACAAATGAATATTCAAATTATTCATCATCCATTTTTGAGGTCCATAATACCATTCTGCATATTTTAGTTTTTCGTCAGAATACTGAATTAGCCTGTCGTAACGTGGTATATCAGATGTTACTGAATAATGAAACCCATAATTAATGTCAAGATTTTTATTTGGATTAAATCTTATTTTTTGCAAGATATTTAATTGATTATATGCTGAATTTTTCTGAATATTTTCATTTTCATTATTGATAATCGTATCAATTCCATTTCGCTGTTCCACATATTCTTTACGAATATAATCATCATTCCCGACAGAACCCATCATAAGATCTTCATAATCGCTGTAGGTTACACTTGTTACAAAACCCCATTTTTTCTTTCCATAATTAAAATCGAAATGAGCTGTTTTTTCATTGTTTGCTGAGGAATATCTCAACAAAGAATTAGCTGATATTCGTGGCTTTTCAGAGTATGAAAGCTTTACTTTTTTGGTATGAAAATCCATTACACCACCAAGGGCATCGCTACCATAAATTATAGATCCCGGTCCAAAAACAACTTCTGCATTTTCAATTATATTTGGATCAATCGAAATTACATTCTGGAGATTCCCACTTCTAAAAATTGCATTATTCATTCGCACTCCATCAACTACAATCAAAACCGAATTTGCCGCAAACCCTCTTATCATTGGGCTTCCTCCGCCAAGCTGACTCTTTTGAATAAAAACTTCATTTGAAATACTAAGTATATCTGCAGCAGTTTGCGGATTATTAAAAGCTATTTGTCTTGGAGGTATAGTGGTGATTTTATTTGGGATTTCATTTTTTTTTTGCTCCCATTTACTTGCAGATATAACTACCTCATCAAGACTAACCAATTTTTCAATAAGCTGAATTTTAAATCCCAGCTTTTTAATAAAAGAAAAAGGAATTACTAATTGATTATATGTCGGGTGTTGAAAAGTCAGAGTATCCAAAGGATCAAACTCACTCAGATCGGCTTCACCAAGGCAATCAGTTAAAGCAGTAATGCTATGATCAGAATTAAAAATAGCAACAGATTTAATTGGTTTAAGATCAATATTATTGACAACATTTACTGTTTGTGAGAAAGCACTTATTGACAAAATAATGATAAAAACGGTTAAAATCAATTTTCTCATAATTGAATTATAAAAATAAAAAGGTTTCGGGTTTTGAGTTTCGGGTTTTGAGTTAGTGATTTTAACAACTTGAAACTTGAAACTTGAAACTCAAAACCATAATAAGTTTATTTTCGAGGTTTTTGATATCCCCGTTTCTTTGCTGCTTCTTCAAGTCTTTTCTGAAAACCGGATTTTTTCTTAGGTTTTTTCTTATTAGAAGCAATTTTTAATTTTAATTTATCCTCATTAATTGTTCTTTTGATAAAGTACATCTGAGCAAAAGTTATAATATTTGCAAGGAAATAATAATAACTTAATCCGGCAGCATAATTATTAAATATTCCAAGGAACATAATCGGCATCAGGTACATCATTGTTTTCATTCCGGGCATTTGCTGACTTGAAGATGCCATCATCTGATTATTAACTTTTGTATATATAACAGTAGAAACTGTCATCAATAAAGTAAACAAACTAATATGATCTCCATAAAACGGTATTGAAAAACCATTTGGAAAAGTCCAAATAGAATCATAAGTCGAAAGGTCGGTTGCCCATAAAAATGATTGTTGTCTTAATTCAATCGAAGACGGGAAAAACCGGAACATAGCAAATAGTATCGGCATTTGTAAAAGCATCGGCACACATCCTGCCATAGGATTCACTCCTGCCTTTTTGTACAATGCCATGGTAGCTTGTTGCTTTTTCATGGCATCTTCTTTCTTCGGAAATTTCTTCGTTATCTCATCAATCTCAGGTTTGAGTAATCTCATTTTTGCCGAAGATTTATATGTTTTATATGCAATTGGAAATAAAAATAGTTTTAGCAGAATTGTAAGAATAAGAATAATTATTCCATAATTCATTCCGGTTCCTTCTAAAATATTAAATACCGGAATCACTGCATAAGTATTTACCCATGCTAAAAGAAAAAAGCTCCAACCCAAAGGAATTTGCCTTTCAAAATCCTGATGATATTTTCTTAATGTTTTATATTTATTCGGGCCGAAATAAAACGACATAGGAATACTTTGGTATGCCTGATTAGTATAAGGAAGTCCAATTAATGCGCCCATTGATTTTAAATATCTGTCAGATGATGGATTCGGATCTGTATATACCTCAATTTCAGGATCGATAAAGAAATCTTTAGCTATAAGTATTGATGAAAAGAAATGTTGTTTAAATGATATCCATTTTGCTTTTGTGTCTAACTTTTCTTTATCATCTTTTGTTTCGGATAAATAATCAACATCAGCTTTATAATATTTATAATAAACTGTAGGTCCATTCCAGCGATCAACAGTTTTTTCTTGTTTTCGTAAATCGTTTTTCCATATAAGATCAAGAGTATTTAATCTCGTTGAAATAATGTCTTGCATTCCAACAATATTAATTGAAAAGCCAAGCATATAGTTATCACCTTTCATTGTGTATAAATATTCAATGTATTTACTTTCATCCAATATATTTTCATCCTTATTTGGATAAAGTCGCATGGCAAAAACAACAGAATCAGCTCCGGAAACAGATAATTCATTTTTACCGGTATTAAAACTATCTTGCCAATACGGATGAAAATAAAGATCGTTTGTATTTAGTAATTTATTAGAATTATAGAAACTGAAACCAAAATATGCTGAATCAGAATCGAATAATACCAGAGGGAGTGAATCATAAGTAGTATAATCCTTTAATTCAACGGAATGTATTTTACCACCTTTTGATGTTACCTTGATTTTAAAAACATCATTTTCGAGTGTAAACATTTTATCCTCTCCAACAGAAGAGTTAGCAAATACACCAAATTTTTCTTTATTTACATTTTCAGGAGCCTCAGTTTTATCAATTTCTACTTCTTGTTGCGGCACAACATCTTTCTGAGTATTTGCAAGAATATTTTGTTCTATTTTCTTCACATAAGCTAAAGAATCCTTGATTCGTTGAACCATTATAACAGAATCTTGTCTGTGCCTTTTTTCTGCAAGTTCTTCTTTCGAAGGAGACATCCAAATACTCCATCCAATAAAAACGGCAGCAATTAATATTAATCCAATTATCGTATCTCTATTCATTATAATATTTTTTAAGTTCTTTTTTTTAAGGGTGCAAAGATAATCATTTTAAGAAATTCAGCGAATTAATGATCTACGAATTAATTTAATTTGTTTTACACGAAATTTATACTATTATCAGTTCTCAGTCCTCAGTCCCCAAATTGCCGACTGATTACTACCTACTGACGACTTTTTACAAACTATCACTTATGCTAATTTGTTTGTAGCATTGCTACGTTAAATATTGCTAAACGATGAAAACCTTCCATCTCAAAAAAGAGTTGGAAGGTTATCTAAGGATCAAGAATCGAGGATCGAGGATCAAGAATCGAGGATCGAGGATCAAGGATCAAGCACCAAGCATTTGCTTTTTATTTTCCATAACAGCTTTCACAAATCCAACAAACAAAGGATGGGGTTCGGCGACTGTACTTTTATATTCGGGGTGAAACTGAACACCGGCAAACCATGGGTGATCAGAAATTTCAATAATTTCGACAAGATTATCTTTTGGATTTATACCAACAGGTATCATACCTGCATTTCTAAAATCTTCGATATATTTATTATTGAATTCATATCGATGGCGATGGCGTTCGGAAATATCAGTTTTTTTATAAATATTATAAACTTTGCTGCCCTTCTGCAATCGACAAGGATATGCACCGAGACGCATAGTGCCACCTTTATTATCAATATTTTTTTGATCTTCCATAATATCAATCACAGGATACTTAGTTTTCGGATCCATTTCAGTTGAATGAGCATCTGAATATCCTAAAACATTTTTGGCAAATTCAATAACAGCACATTGCATTCCGAGACAGATTCCCAAGTAAGGGATTTTATTCTCACGTGCATATTGTGCAGCAATAATTTTCCCATCTATTCCCCTGCCACCAAAACCGGGTGCAACAAGTATTCCGTCAACATCTTTTAAAATTGATTCTTTTGTATCTTGAGAAATACTTTCCGAATGCACAAGTTTAATATTTATTTTGCACTGATTTACAGCACCGGCATGCACAAATGATTCATTAATGGACTTATAAGCATCTTGTAATTCAATATATTTACCAACAAGAGCAATTGTTACTTTTTCGGTTGGATTCTTCAACTTAAACAAAAACTCTTTCCATGATTTTAAATCAGGATCAGATCTTCGTGGCATATCAGTTTTACTCAAAACTTCGATATCCAAACCTTCATCCTTCATTAATAATGGAACATCATAAATTGATTTAGCATCAATAGATTCAATCACAGAGCTTGGTGAAACATTACAAAATAGAGCAATTTTCTTTCGTAATGATCCTGGAAGATGATGCTCAGTACGGCAAACAATAACATCGGGCTGAACTCCTTGCTCAAGTAATGTTTTAACTGAATGTTGGGTTGGTTTGGTTTTTAATTCACCGGCTGCAGCAAGATATGGAACCAAAGTAAGATGTACAACTGCACAGTCTTTGCCCATTTCCCATCTGATCTGTCTCACAGTTTCCACATAAGGTAAAGATTCGATATCACCAACAGTACCGCCAATTTCAGTAATAACAAAATCATATTTCCCGCTTTGCCCGAGTAGCTTTATACTACGTTTTATTTCATCGGTAATATGAGGTATAACTTGCACCGTCTCGCCAAGATAATCTCCTCTTCTTTCCTTATTTATAACGGTTTGATAAATTCTTCCGGTGGTTACATTATTTTCCTGTGAAGTATTAGCATTCAAGAATCTCTCATAATGACCAAGATCGAGATCGGTTTCAGCTCCATCTTCAGTAACATAACATTCACCATGTTCGTAAGGATTAAGTGTTCCCGGATCAACATTAATGTATGGATCAAGTTTTTGAATTGTAGTTGAATATCCTCTGGCTTTTAATAATTTAGCTAACGAAGCAGAAATTATTCCTTTTCCAAGTGATGAACTTACACCTCCCGTAACAAATATATATTTAGTGTTTGCCATAGTATTAAACTTATATAATAATTATAGCTTTTTGCAAATTTTGCAAATATTGATTTTTTAATAATACTTATACCGTTGAACTTTTGAAATATATTTTGCAACTCGCATTACCTGAATTGTATATCCAAATTCGTTATCATACCATAAGTACACAACAATATTTTTCTTATCCTCAGAAACTTTTGTAGCAGGGCTGTCAAATATACATGCAGCCGAGTCGCCAATAAAATCTGATGAAACAGCATCATAAGCATTGGAATAACGTATCTGCTCAACCAGATTTCCTTCAAAAGCAGCTTTTTTAATAATATTATTCAAATTTTCAACTGAAGTTTCTTTTTTCACAGTTAACGCAAGAATTACTAATGAGACATTAGGTGTGGGGACTCTAACAGCATTGCCTGTAAGTTTTCCTTTTAATTTAGGAATAACTTTTACAGTAGCAGAAGCAGCACCGGTATCTGTAATAACCATATTTACGGGAGCTGACCTACCTCTACGATGTTTTTTATGAAAATTATCGAGAAGATTTTGATCATTAGTATAAGAATGAATAGTTTCTAAGTGACCTTTTTCAATTCCCAATTCTTTTTCGATGACTGAAATAACAGGAACAGCAGCGTTAGTTGTACAAGAAGCTGCTGAATAAATATTATTTTTATCAATATCAAATTCTAGGTGATTAACACCATAAACAATATTTGGAATATCATCTTTTGCAGGAGCTGTCAATAGAACTCTGCTGATGCCTTTTGCCTTCAAGTGTCTTTCTAATTCATTTCTGGTTCTAAAAACTCCGGTATTATCAATCAACAAAGCATTAAAGATACCTTCAGCTTCATAATCAATATCCTCAGGATTATTTGCTTCCAGCATCTTAATATAATGACCGTTAACATAAATTGTATTTTCATCTATATCTTCTACTGCAACTCCTCTAAATGGTCCATGAATTGAATCATGTCTGAATAAAGAAGCTCTTTTCTTTAAGTCCTCCCCTGAGTTTTTTCGTGCAACAATAGCTCGTACTCTTAACTGTGTACCATTACCCTGAATAATTAATTCTCTTGCTAAAAGTCTTCCGATTCTACCAAAACCATAAAGAACAACATCAACAGGTTTATTATAAGAAGGCTTTTTATTAATAATTTCACCTAATTTCAACTTGACAAATTCCTTGGCATCCTTAATATTATTATTCAGGTCAGTAAATTCCATATTCAATTTGCCGATATCAATTTTAGTGGGAGGAATTTTTAAAGTATATATTGCCTTAGCCAGATCGAGTGATACTTTTATATCTAATTCCTTGTTAATCAATTTCTGGGAATAAGAATGTTTATAAAGAACAATACTTGCACTTCTATCAAATAACTGACTTCTAAAATAGGTTAACTCAATAGTTTTATCATAAAATAATTTTGTTAATACATTTATGAATTCGTTAGCAATTTTTTCATTCTCTATCCATTTATTCAATGAAAATTCATAATTTTGCTTGGAATTGTTATTTTTACTTGAATCAGACATAATATCGAAATTTTTATTAATAATTTTTTTGATTAAAATATGATTTTCAAAATTAATAAAAAATGGATTACAAGGAACATTTAATCCTCTGTAATCCATTTTTTTTATTAACAATTTTATTAAGGGAATTCTATATTATCTCAACAAAAATTTATTATAATATGTTTATTAACCTAAATAAAACTTCAACAATTTACTTCTTGAATTATGTTTTAATCTTCTGATAGCTTTTTCTTTTATTTGGCGAACTCTCTCACGTGTAAGATCAAATTTTGCACCAATTTCTTCGAGAGTATGCTCATGGTTAGCACCAATTCCATAATAAAGATTAATTACATTTCTTTCTTTCTCGCTCAATGTTGAAAGTGATCGTGCAATTTCTTTTCCAAGTGATTCATGCATTAGGTCAGAATCAGTAACCGGATTATCATCAGATACAAAAATATCAAGAAATTTCATATCATCATCCTGAGTTAATGGAGCATCCATAGAAATATATCTGGTGGATATTTTCATGGCTGTAGAAATTTTATGTTCAGGAAGCTCAAGCTGTTCAGCTATTTCATCGGCAGAAGGATGTCTTTCAAATTTCTGCTCAAGTTTTGAAGATGCTTTTTTTATCTTGTTTAATGAACCAACCTGATTTAACGGAAGTCTTACTATCCTTGATTGCTCAGCAAGTGCCTGAAGTATTGATTGTCGGATCCACCAAACAGCATACGAAATAAATTTAAATCCTCTTGTTTCGTCAAATCTTTTTGCCGCTTTAATTAATCCAAGATTGCCTTCATTAATTAAATCAGGTAAACTTAAGCCCTGATTTTGATATTGTTTGGCAACAGAAACAACAAAACGAAGATTTGCTTTTGTGAGTTTTTCAAGAGCATCCTGATCACCGATTTTAATTTTTTGTGCTAACCGAACTTCTTCATCAGCTGTAATTAATTCTTCTCTACCAATATCTTGTAAATATTTATCAAGAGAAGCTGTTTCTCTGTTTGTTATTGATTTGGTGATTTTAAGCTGTCTCATAATAACTCCTCCTTTGTCTTAACTATTTGTAAATCAAGATAATAAAATATTGACAATTAGCATACAAAAGTAATAAAATAATTTTGTTAATCAACAATGTATTTATAATAATTTTTTTCTAATTAAAAAACAAAATGCTTTTCTTTTAGAATCAGTTATGCCGTAGGAAAAGAACTTAATAATATTTTAAATTCTTATCCAAAATAGAATAAACAATAAAATGATTATTCAAAAAAAAACGTTGCTGTATAGTTTTATATTTTTATTATCCTGTTAATTATTGTTAAATATTATATATTGCAATTTGACTTAATATGCTCACATGGAATTATATCCAAATGATAAATTTTATATTTTTCTCCAGTATCAGTTTATTTGTATATTTTTGTGAAAATATAATGATGTTTTTCCAAAAAGCAAACTAAGTTTTTATACGAACACCTTGGCTTAAAGGATACATTTATTTAGTATTTTATTAATATTTTATTTATGAAAATTGATTTTCACAAATATGAAGGGGCAGGAAATGATTTTATAATTATTGACAACAGAAACTCCGAATTTGATATATCCCAAAAATTGATTTCTAATTTATGCAATCGTAAATTCGGTATTGGAGCTGACGGACTTATTTTACTATATTTTCACGAGAAGTATGATTTTGAAATGAAATATTTTAATACCAACGGTAAAGAAGGAACTATGTGCGGAAATGGGGGAAGATGTATCGTTGCATTTGCAAAACGTATCGGAATCATTAAAAATAAAACTGATTTTTTAACTATTGACGGCAAGCACTCAGGAGAAATAATTGAAAATTGTAATAATACTTCAATTGTAAAATTATTACTAAATGATGTTAAAAATATTAAATTTCATGAGGGTAATTACTTCATAAACACCGGCTCGCCACACTATATAAAATTTGTTGATGATATTATTAATTACAATGTAATTAGTGAAGGCAAAAAGTTACGGCATAAAACTAACTTCGATAAAAACGGCACTAATGTTGATTTTGTTGAAATTAAAAACAAAAAACTATACGTTCGCACTTACGAGAGAGGTGTTGAAAACGAAACTCTTTCGTGTGGAACCGGTGCTACTGCCTCAGCCATTGCAGCATCTTTTAGAAATTCCGGTAATGAAAGCTTTGAAATAATAACTAAGGGAGGAAATTTGAAAGTTTCTTTTAAAAATAATAAAAATAATTTTTCAAACATCTGGCTTGAAGGCCCTGCAACATTTGTTTTTAAAGGAAAAATTGATTTAATTGAAGATTTATGATTTTATAAGTTTTGCGGTTAACACACCAAATCTTTCGGTTTTATTTTGGTGATCAAATTTTATATTGTTTCTGATGCTTTGGAAAATTCTGTTTTTATATTTCTCATAATGATGTTCCTCAACAATTTCGAATTCACTAAAATAATTCTTAACAAAATCCCAATCAATTGACTGCGGTTCACATATTTGAGAATTTTTATGCATATCAACAATAAGTAAAAAGACTGCCCCGGATTTTAATATTCTTTTAATTTCTTTACAAGTTGATATCAAATCTTCAACATGATCGATTGAGTTAAAAGAGCAAACTACATCAAAATAATTATCATTAAAAGGAATACTTTCGGATTGAGCTTTTACATATTTCATTTTATGATTATTTGCGCCAATGCGAAGATATTTATCAGCCAAAGGATCGAGTCCTACGCGCTCGCTTGTCATGTCTGCCCATTCGAGGCTACCACGTGGGCCACAGCCAATATCAAGTATTTTTTTTTCTTTAAAAAAGTCTTTCGACAAATGAAAATATTCAGTGTAGAAATACTCATAATGTGTATTAGTTAATCTTTTTTCCTGGATTTTTTTTATCTTCCAGTAAAAAATCTCTCCACTTTCTTTTATATACGTCCTTAATTTTGACATGATAAATTAAAATTATAACAACTCTCAATCAATTGACGAATTCCGAGACCTTCGCATATCAAAAAATGGGATATATTTAACAAAGTAATACTATACCGATTACTAATCAAAATGCACTTTCAACATAATTAAAAGTATTATTGGCATTATCTGTTCTCAGATATTATCCGTTTAACAGAAACAGGATCTGAAATAGCGGAACCAGAAAAATCGGTAATAATTTTATTAAAACCGGACTTATCGATAATACATATTTCCCTTCTTGGCAAATACTCAAAATATTTATCCTTAAACAATTGGATATCCATTGTTTTTATAACAATCGCTTTGATTTGGAATTCTTTACCATCATCATCATAATCACCAATAAAAGCAGAATCTTTATTATCACCAATTTTCCACTCGGCAATATATTTTCCATTTTCATTTACAACGCAAAGCTCTGAAAACTGTACTTCACTTTTCCAACTCGCAAAATACTGAGTTTGTTCGTAATCCTGAACTGAAACAAAAACAATATACGATCCATCTTCAATATATTTTGAAAACTCTACTATTCCTTCAACCGGAACACGATTTGGAACATTTTCCCCTTCAGTAGGTGAAGTTATTTTTACTTCCACAATTATACTATTTTTTTTATTCTGTGCTAAAACAACTCCAGATACTAAAAAAAGTATGGAAACAATTATTGTTGTTATTAATCTTTTTTTCATTCTATCCTCCATTATAAATTTTAATTAAAAAATAAGTGATTAAAAGTATAGATTATTATTGAAACAGCAAGAAAAATGATAAAAATAAATAATTATTTTTATTTACTTGTTTTTTGATTTTTTGTTATTTGGTCCCGAAAACTTTCGGGATTATTTCAAAAGGAAAATCTTTTGTTTGCACAAGGAGGTTTGCCAAAGCCTGTGCCTTTCGCCTAATTCCTGAACTCTTCATATGGCATATATCAACAAACTCATCAGGCGAAAATGTATAAGATTCTGCCAACGGAAGATATGTTACTTTACTTCCATGAAAAGCTGCTTTGAGTTCTTCATTGTAAATATCCACAATTTCGCAATAGCGCTTGTATGAGACGTGATTGGATCTCCACCAATACCTAAGATTATGGTCAAGATAGTTGTACTCTTTATTGCTTGCACTATCAATATTTGGATAGATAAATGAACAGACATACAGATTGACACCATGCTTGTTTAGCAGCGTTGCTGTGGATTTTAAGTTCTTTATAGTGAACGCCCTTATGTCATTACGAATAGTGTTGCAATCTGGCAGAAAAAAGTCTCCACAGAAGTACCTTACGAAGTACGAACGAAGTAAAACTCGTTGAATTGGGTTAAGGCGATCATTCCAAAGAGAAAAAAAATACCAGCAGATATCGTTCACAGCATTATATTCAACAACAATGTTTGGTTGAATATTCTGCAGTAGGGTGCTAATTGGAAGCATATAGTCGGCTGAGCCCAATCCACTGATTCCGCAATTGATAGTAACGACCTGTCGATCGCCATAGCGGAGGAACTGTTCAAGCAAGGCCGGGTATGTGGCATCATCCGTCATGCCGTTGACTGTTGTTGATCCACCAATACAAGCAATAACAAAGTCAGACGAGGATTCGTACTCAAATTCCTCTCCTCTGAATCCCCAGCTATTGATGTTGACTTTATATTCAGTAGTGTCGGTTGAGAAAATTACAGACGAGTTGGGACTATACGCTTTCCATGGAACTTGCCATAAGTCAGGATGAAAGGCTTCCCTCACTTGCCTAAGTTCCAATTTTTCACTATACACGGCTGATGCTTTCATGCCACGGTAATGTATTAATCGTGCATAGCACTCAAGCAAAATAGGCAAGAGCAGTATCCATAAACAAATATAGAAAGCCCGAAAAAGACGTTGACGTTTTTGGTGTTTTGCCTGGTTCATAATATCTAACTATTATTAATATCGATTATCAATCAAAATATAATGTAGCCTAAATAGTGCTTGTCCATAATGTCAGCAATTTTTCAAATAATCCCGAAAGCTTTCGAGACCAAATAACAAACAAGTTTGGAATTTATTTGAAATAATGCTATTTATTGTTTCCATAAGATGATTATTATTTCAATAGTTATCTTTTAGATTAGTTCAATTTACAAATTTCAATTACCTGTAGCGAGAGAATTTTGTTATTTTCACTACGTTTTTATAATTTAAGTTTTACTATTAAACATTATTTACCATTTCTTTTTAAAAGCTCCTCGTGAAAAATATTTTTCAATAAAACAATATACAAGAATAAAGAAATAACGACTGCCAATTTCTCTGATTTTCAATTTTGATTCACCGTATTTTCTGTTTGTCCATCTATTAGGAACAACAGTATATGAATATCCTCTTATTATTGCTTTTAAAGGTAATTCTATTGTAAGATTAAAATGAGGTGATAAAAAAGGTTTAATACCTTCAATGGTATGACGTTTATATAATTTAAAAGCATTTGTTGTATCATTATATTTAATATGCATAACAAATCTAATAATAAAATCAGCTATTCTATTTATTTTTTTTTTCAAGAAAGGATAATCAATTAATGCACCTCCTTTTATAAATCTACTTCCAAATACACAGTCATAGTTACCTTCAATCATGGTTGTGTAAAACTTTATGAGATCATACGGAGAGTCTGAAAGGTCTCCCATCATTACAGCAACACAATCACCAGAAAACCGTTCGAGTCCATATCTCACTGCATATCCAAATCCATTTGGGCCACGATTTGTTTCGTACTTGAGAGAGGGATATTTTATTTGAAGATTTTCTAAAATCTCTACAGTTTTGTCTTTTGAGTTATCGTTTACTACAAAAATTTCATGTTCAATATTCACCTGTTCAAGAGCTGATTCTATTTGTTCAATAGTTTCAATTATTGATTCGGCTTCGTTATATACAGGTATTACAATACTTAATTTCATAAATTAGCTCTATCAGTAAATGCTTGATAAATTTGTTGTAAAATATCATTAATATTAAATGTTTGTTTCCATGATGGGTAATGACTTTTAAATTTGCTATTATCACTAATCCACCAAATATGGTCACCAATTCTATTATTTTCAATATAGGAATAGTTCATTTTTTTACCTGTAATACGTTCGCACATTTCGATAGCTTCAATAATCGAACAATTTGAATACCTGCCACCTCCGGCATTATACACTTCACCTTGACGAGGATTTTGATAAAAATCCCAAAATATATTAACAAAATCAAATGCATGAATATTGTCCCTTACTTGTTTTCCTTTATAGCCAAAAACAGTATATTTATTGCCGGTAATTGCACATTTCATTAAATAGGAAAGGAATCCGTGTAATTGAGTTCCCGAATGATTTGGCCCGGTAATACAACCTCCTCTGAAAACAACAGTGTTCATTTTAAAGTATTTTCCATATTCCTGAACCATAATATCAGCAGCCATTTTTGATACACCAAATAAAGAATGTTTAGTTTGGTCAATGCTCATCAATTCATCAATACCGTTTTTGAAATACTGATGGTTTTCAGCTATTTCCCATCGTTTATCCAATTCAAAAAGTGGTAAATAATTTGGTGTATCGCCATAAACTTTATTGGTAGATGTATAGATAAATGTTGCCTTTGGGCAATACTTTCTACTCATTTCCAACAAATTTAATGTACCATTGGCATTTATCGTGAAATCGGTAATAGGTTCACGTGCTGCCCAGTCGTGGCTTGGTTGAGTAGCAGTATGAACAATCATCTTTATATCAGAACCATTTATTGAAAATATTTTTTCAAGTCCTTCAATATCCCTGATGTCAACTGCATGATGTTTAAAATTAGTAACGCTTTCAATTAAACGTTGGGTATTCCATTCTGTTGAAGCATTTGCTCCAAAAAAATACTGACGCATATTGTTATCAATACCTATAATTTTATCAAATTTTCCGGAAAAGAATTCAACCGATTCGCTTCCTATAAGACCTGATGAACCTGTGATTAAACAAATAGTACTCATATTAAATTAATGTATAATATTATTATGGATTAAAAAAAATCAATTAAATGCTGAAAAAACCATATAAAAAATGAACTTTGGAAACTATGTTCTATTTGCCAATTGGAACAAATAATAACAGCCGGGAATAAAAAAGCTATAATAAAACATATAAATAACAATAATCTCAATTCTTTTTTATTCAAAAAATTATAAAGATAAATTAATAAAACAAAAATGATTGGAACTATATAAGAACCACTTCTTGTAATATCGGCTACACAACCCGAAATAATTGTAAAAACAAATATAAGCATTAGTATTAATATTGAAAAAATATAGTTTTTATTCTTTATTGCTTGAATTATTGTAAATAAAAATAGCAACCAAAAACCCTCTAAAAAGGTCCATAGTCCCATAGTCATAAAGGGCAAAGTTTCCTTTAACATTGATAAATTAGCACCGGTAGTTGGTGTACGCATATTAAACTGTAAAGTAAGGTACGAACGAATTGCAAAATAAGAAACCATAGCAAATAAAACGGCTATACTATTTCTATTCATTTTAACAATCATATTAAAATTCAATTTAGAAATAGAAGATTCTTTAAGTTGATGAAATAATAATACAATTGTTAAAGCAATAAAAGCTCTTTCATCCGTCCATGCTGCTGATAATGAAAACAAAAAAACAGCAAAAATATTTTTACAATATAAAGCCATAATTAAACAAAAAAAAGCAAATCCATCAAACCAGGTAAATTGCAAATCGTAGAATCCGGCTCTTCCAAAATAAATAAAAATAATTCCTGCTGCTATGAATGTTGAGGATATTGGATCTTTTAGTATTGTTAAAGATAGTTTATAACAAAAAACTATTAGCAGATAGTTTAATAAATATTGTAATATAATTATTCCTAAAGGTTGAAGTTGGGTTATTCTCATTATGATTGGAACTGTTAACCTGAAAACTTTTTTTGCCAACCAACTTTTCGGATCAATATGAGTCAAAGAATTTGTTAAATCATTGGCCTTTAATATGACTGTTTCCCATGAGTCATAATTTTGATTAAAGGAGAGTAATCTTGGCATTGTAAATACCAAACTACATAACATTAAAAAAAGTGCTAAATAATAAGGGTAATATTTAATATTAGACTTTTTATCAATCCAATTATATATTGCAGTTATTAAATTATTATCAGCCATTTAAAATATATTTTCACCCTTATCTTTTAAGCTTAACACAGAGAGATAATCCAATGAATATAAGCCCTCCGGTTATACCAATTGTATTATTAGCTGCATATTTAATAAGTCTAAATATTATTTAGAATAAAAAAATGTTATGATTTTATCCCTAACTTTTACATAATAATCTGATTTTTACTTATATTTTGTTCTATCATTAACATATTTCAAAAATAAACAAAATTTTTCTATTGGGGATATTTTCAAAATAACTTCCGCAAAACATCTACTAAAATTGTAACTGATTATGTAAGCCAATGATATGAATTCATATTTCGTCCCATACGGGACTTTGCAGCACATCTTCATTTTTCTATAAATATAATGTCCCTAACGGGACAATTCCGTGTTTTTATCCAACCATTGTGTTTTGCACAAACGTCCCGTAGGGACTAAATATTTATAGCAAAAAACAAAAGAATCGTACAAGTCCCGTATGGGACAATATATTAAAACGCAACTCAACAAATTTAATTGATCGTATTTTTTATGCAGAAATGCAGAAGTTATTTAGAATCTTTCACTTGGTCGAAATTTTCAAGTAATCTTAATTAAATGCAAGCAATCCAAGAAATCACTTCCCTTCACACTTTTTCAATTCAACATCAGAAGCAAGTAAAGCTTTGGGATTACTAAATTTTTCTTTAAAATAATTTATTGCTTTGTCAAGATTTTGTTTTGCCTTTTCGGTTAATCCTTCTGCAAGTTCCCACTCATATCCTTTGATATGAAGCAAAAGAGTTACAGGTGCTTTATTGTACATTTTTTTGCAGAGATCAACAACATAGCCGGGAGAGGCGGCATGGGTAGTAAAAGTAACTTTTGTATTTGCATCTACTTTCGATACGCAGAAATCCTTAATATCCTCAACGGAAGCATCAATAAAAATAACGAGATCATAATTGGATATTTCCAGAGCATCCTCAATATTGAGTTGGTAATTACTATCAAAGCTAAAACCTTTAAGTCCTTGTTTTTTCACCCAATTTTCCATATAGTCGATAAAAACATTTCCTAATCCATCATCTTGTCGCCCGGGATTCCCGTATCCGTAAAGTAGAATTTTCATTTTTAATAATTTAAATTTTTGCAAAGAACGGATTATTTTGAAAA
>JAIORY010000301.1 GCA_021107915.1 Bacteroidales bacterium
TTTTGGTTTCATCATGTGGTGATTCTTCAAAAAAATCAAAACAAAAAAAAGAAAGCAAAACATCTGAAACAGTAAAAATTGTTATTCCGGATTTTAATCAGGATTCTGCATATATTTTTGTTGAAAATCAGGTGAAATTTGGTCCTCGTGTTCCCGGAACAAAAGCAAATCTCGATTGTGCTCAATATCTTACAAATACACTTAAACGATTTACTCCTCACGTTCAGATTCAGGATTTTAAAGCAAGAGTTTATAATGGCAATATAATTACCGGGCAAAATATTATTGCTACATTTAAACCTGAAGCAAAAAACAGAATTTTATTATGTGCACATTGGGATTCGCGTCCTTATGCCGATCACGACCTTGACATAAACAATGCCAATACTCCAATTGATGGAGCAAATGACGGTGCCAGCGGAGTAGGAGTTTTGCTCGAAATTGCCCGCCAACTAAATAAATCTCAACCAAAAGCAGGAATAGATATTATCTTATTCGACCTTGAGGATTATGGTGAACCTCAAGGAGTACAAAGCAAGCTCGAAGACAACTGGGCATTAGGTTCGCAATATTGGGCAAAAAATCCTCATAAAATAAATTACAAAGCCCGTTTCGGGATTTTGCTGGATATGGTTGGTGCATCCGATGCACTTTTTACTCAAGAAGGAACTTCGATGTATTTTGCTCCCCACATTATGCGAAAAATTTGGAATAAAGCTGAAGAAATCGGCTATGGTGATTATTTTTCGACTGAAGAAACCGGTGCAATTTTAGATGATCATCATTATGTAAACTTAATTCTCGGGATTCCAACAATTGATATCATTCATTATGATCCAACTACAAAAACAGGGTTTTTTAAATACTGGCACACAATTAATGATAATATTGATGTAATTGATCCTGTTACTTTAAAAGTTGTCGGGCAAACGGTTTTAGCTGTGATTTTTGAATAATTCTATTTAATTAAATATCCTTTTTAAAAATTCTATACTTTTTATAAACCTTCCCTCCCATCTTTTCCATTTCAGCTCTAACTTTTAAATTTGTTTCTAACTCAAGATGGCTGTCAATATTGGTCATACCTTTCTTTTGGGCTGATAATAAAGTTTTTATCCCTAACATTGTATCAAGTCCAATACCACGATATTTTGGATCGATGGCACCAAGAAGCAGGACTAACTTTTTAGTTTTTTTGCCCGCTCTCAAGATTTTCAATATCCCAAATGGGAAAAGCTTACCTTTCGCTTTTTTTATCCCCTGACTTATATCAGGCATTGCAAGAATAAAGGCAACTTCCTTCCCATCCTTGAATATTAATTTAACGAATTCCGGGTCAATAACCGGTAAATAAATATTAGCAAATTCAATAGCTTCTTTATCACTAATGGGAGCAAAACCGTAAATATCAGTAAAGGTTTTATTAACCATTCTAAAGACGGGTACAATATAAGGTTTAAGCTTTTTGCGACTTGTAAATTCGAATATTTCAAAATTATTATTTCTGTTTGCTCTCTCATAAATTCGATGATAGAATTCAGGGATTTTCTCCGGAATAGGAATATCATAAGCAAGCAAATCAGTTTTTTTTGTAAAGCCTTGTTCTTCCAATAATTTCACAAGATATTTTTCATTATAAATTGCTGAAATTACCGGATGATGTTCAAAGCCTTCAATAAGTAAACCCTGGGGATCTTTGTCATTAAATCCGAATGGCCCAACTAACTCATTCATACCATTTTCTTGTGCCCATTCCTTAATTTTATCAAGAAGAAGATTTGCTACTTCTTTATCATCATAACAAACAAAATGCTCAAAACGAGCTGTTTTCTCATTTTTTAAAGCATTATATTCTTTGTTAATAATACCCATAATTCTCCCAACAACTTCTTTTCCGTGAAAAACAAGAAATAAGACCGTGTCGCAATATTTATAAGGTTTATAGTTTTTCTTATTAAAATATTTCCATTCATCAGAATAAATCGGTGGAACCCAAACAGAATTATTTTTATAGATTTTTGCAGGAAGATAGATAAACTGTTTTAGATCCTTTTTGCATTTTACTTCTTTAATTACTATAGTCATCTTCATGGAATTTGATTCATCAAAAATAAAGAAAAACAAATTATGCAACTATTTTTCAAAAAAATATGTCTTATAATAAATTGGGGCAAAAATGTCATTGATTTGATTTTTAGTGCATTCTGTATTGTGGTACAAAATTTTTTAACTTTATTTTAATAATAAATGATATAAATTTGAAAAATTCTGCAATTATTTACTAATTTAGCTTGCAAATTTTACTTTAGCTAAAGTATTTTTATACTATTGAAAGTTTGTAGTTAATCTGGATGCACTCTGAAAAAAAGATCATCGAAAAGTGTCTGAAAAACGACACTAAAGCACAGGAATCGTTTTACCGGCTCTTTGCTCCCACAATGTATGGAGTATGTCTTCGATTTGCCAAAAACAGAATGGAAGCAGAAGATATTCTTCAAGAGGGTTTCATAAAAGTATTTTCTTTTTTAAAGAATTACCGTAGTGATGGTTCTCTTGAGGGCTGGATTAGAAAGATTATGATAAACACAGCCATCAATTATTACAGAAAAAATGTTCGTTTCGCAAAGGAAGCCAACATTGATGAATATGAAGTAAAACAGAATATTAACGAAAACGTAATTGACAGATTAGCTGCAAACGAATTATTGAAAATAATAAATACTTTGCCTGATAATTACAGGCTAATATTTAATCTGGGTGCGATTGAAGGATTTACGCATAAAGAAATTGGAGAAATGCTTGACATTCCGGAAAACACTTCAAAATCGCAATTATTGAGAACTAGAAGTATTTTGCAGCAAAAAATAAAAGAATTTGAAAACAAATAAACGTGGAAAATTCAGAAAAAAATATTGATCTGTTATTTCAGAAGAAATTTGAGGATTTCCAACCAAATCCCCCTGAAAGTGTTTGGGAGAAGATAAAAGCTAATCTTCCGAAAAACCCAATGGGCGGTTTGAGTGGTACTTCATTTATCAAAACATTTGTCGTTATACTGATTCTGGCTGTACCGGCATATTTTATTATTGATCGGCTGGGAACCAAAAATATCACTAAGGATAATGTCAAATCCATTAATGACTCCAAATTTACAACTAATAATACTCAGAATTTAATCGAAAAAGATATATCGATACAGGAAACATTTTCTCTAAATATTGAAACTGAAGAAAAATCTATTCCTCCTGTTAAGAAAGAAAATACCATAGAATCAAATATCAAAAAAGAAATACCAATAATTCAAATTACTGAAAATAATATTGTTACAACAAATACAAGCAAAGTCGAAAAGCAAAATTCATTAATAGAAGAAAATGAATTATTGCTTGCTTACCTACCTCAGGAAAATGAAATAATTACAAGTAAAAACAAAGAGGATAATACTTTTGAAAAACAAATTAATATCGAATCAAAAGCTGAAGTAGCTGTTTATAATCCCGTAAGGGAGAAAAAAGGTTATTTTACTTTCGGGGCATTCTTTAATCCTGAAATGGTTTTTTATCCTTCTGATGATATTCCAAATAAAACTAATTTGAACCTTGATCTCAGTATATCATATAATTTTTCAAAATTATTTTTTCAAAGTGGATTAGGAATAGGTTTGGCTGAAGATGACGGGAATTATAATATTGATTTTGAACGCTATGAATTCCTTGGATCTTACGAAGATGTTTATAATGTTACTTTCGATTCTACCGAACAAGGGGTTATCCCAACTTTTCACACTCATACTGTTGATGTTTATGATTCGATAAGACATATTCAAATATCACAAACTCAAAACAGTTATACTTATTTACAAATACCTGTATTTGTTGGCTATAAAATAAATTCAAATAAATTTTCATACTCGCTAAAAGGCGGTCCTTCATTATCATTATTAGTATTCGAAAAAATTCCTGAGGCTATTTTACCTTCCGGTAATATTTCTGTTATTAATATCAACGAAACTAATCCCGGCAGGATAAAAACGTATTGGTATTTCATGCTTAGCGCAGGAATCGAATATAAGTTGAATAATAAAATAAGTGTTGCATTTGAACCAACATTCAGATATTATATGAAGTCGGCGTATGAACGAAATTACTTTACAACAAAACATCCATTCTCAATTGGATTTAGAACAGGTGTTTTGATTAGATTATAAAAAATAATAGTTATGAAAAATAATATACAATTTTATCTAAAAACCTTAAAGACAAGTCATCGGTTTGTGTCAGGACCGGGACTCAGGGCAAAGGTCTTATCTTGGATATTAATCCTGACAATTCTGCCTATAATTGGCTTTTCTCAAAATACTGAATTTTTTGTTTCGGGACAGGTTATTAACTCCGAAACCTTTATGCCGATTAATAATCATCTCGTTTATATTCTTTCTGATACAACAGGTGATATTCCTGACACATACTATAAAGAAATATTTACTAATTCAGAAGGAATATTTCATGTATCTGTTCCTTATCCAATTAACGACAGAATATTCTATATTTATACTTATGACTGTGAAAACATGCTTTATGATACTGCAATAATAATTTCTTCATCAGGTATTAGCAGCAACAACGATATTAATGTTGATTTTAAAATCTTTGAAGAAAATACTTCATCTTGTAATTCCGATTTCTATTATTATCAGGATACTTTATCTCACCAAGATAATTTTTATTATTTCTTTGATAACTCAGGTGAGGACGTTGAATCCTGGATTTGGGATTTTGGAGACGGACATACATCATCAATGAAAGACCCTGTTCATCAATATGAAAAATTCGGGTTATATACGGTTTCTATGATAGCACTGTCTTATGATATTTATAGTAATATGTGTATTGATACTATACGAAAACAACTTAATGTAGGCGGTTTAAATTATTACAATTTTGGAGGTCATCCTTTTGTCGATCCTCCTTTCCCAATCGATCTTGGAACTGTTTATTTATACAGCATAGATGTTGATGTTATTAGTCCGATTGATACTGCTACATTTGTTGACTCCATTGGATATTATTATTTCTATCAGGTACCCGAAGGACAATATGTCGTAAAAGTAAATTTAGATCAGGAATCAGTATATTATAATGATTATTCTTCAACTTATTATGGTAATACAATAGATTGGGAAGATGCTGAAGTAATTGAACTTAATGGTAATTACTGGGATTACGATGTAAATATGGTTCCTTTTACACAATTTGAATCCGGAGAGGGAAAAATTAATGGAAATGTTGAGTTCTTGTTTGAAAAATTTAATACTGTTCTACCGGCATCTAATGTTGAATTGCTGTTAAAAGATGAAAACGATAATTATCTTATGTGTTCTCATACTGATGATTTTGGTGAATTCTTTTTCATAGGTATTCCATTAGGTACTTATGAAATAATAGCTGAATATACAGGCTTTGAAATCGATCCGCTTTTAGTTGATTTAACCGATGCACAACCAATCATTGACAATATAAATATTACTATAAATATTGCTGATACAACTTCTTTTTCAATTGATGAAAATTTTTCAGCCTATATTGAAAATGTGGGACTGGTTTATCCTAATCCGGCAACCAATTCAGCCAACTGTAAAATATCAGTAAAGAAATCAAGCAATTTTGATATTCTTCTTTTTAATAATTTTGGACAAATAGTTTATCGTGAGAATAAATCGCTTATGTCCGGTGATCATATTATTAAATTAAATATTGATAATCTTGCAAGTGGATATTACAATTTACATATTGCTACCACTGATAATGTTAGATTTACACAGAAGTTGATAAAACTATAATTTCATCCAAACATTTAGTCATTTTACCGGTTTTTTTCGTCATTTAATCGAAATTTATTTTGCATGATATAATTTAATTTATATCATTGTCAAAAATATAAACAGATTAAAAAGTTTTAATTGTTTTAACTGAAACTTATATATTGCAGATTTGTCCTAAATCAAATAAAATTTTAAAAAGATGAAAAAAAGAACAAGCATTTTATTAGTACTTACAATATTGTCAATATTCTCATTTTCTCAAAGTAAGGAATATACTCAAACAATCAGGGGAAAAGTAATTGATAAGTTCACTCAAACTACCTTGCCGGGAGCTACAATAATTGTTATTAATACTGATCCTGTGGTTGGCACTACCACAAATATTGATGGAGAATTCAAAATTAAAAATATTCCGCTTGGCAGGCAAAATATCAAGATTTCATTTATCGGATACCATTCACGGGTTATAAGCAATCTGAATCTTATTTCAGGTAAAGAAATTGTTTTGAATATTGAACTGGAAGAGCAGATACACAAAATTGATGAAGTTGAAATAAAAGCCAGACAGCCAAAAGACAAGGCTTTAAACAAAATGGCAACAGTAAGTGCCCGTTCATTTACAGTTGAAGAAACCGAACGATTTGCAGGCAGTTTGGGCGATCCATCAAGAATGGTTGCAAATTATGCAGGTGTTTCCATGACAAATGATTCGAGGAACGACATTATTATCAGGGGAAATTCACCTATGGGATTACTTTGGAGATTGGACGGTATTGAAACACCAAACCCAAATCATTTCGGAGCTCAAGGTACAACAGGTGGTCCGGTAAGTATGCTTAATAATAATCTGTTGTCAAACTCCGACTTTTTTACAAGTGCATTTCCTGCTGAATACGGAAATGCCATGTCAGGTGTTTTTGATCTCAAAATGAGATCAGGTAATAATGAGAAACGTGAGTACGTTGGTCAGGTCGGATTTAACGGTTATGAATTTGGTGCCGAAGGACCTTTCAAAAAAGGTAAAAAAGGATCATATCTTATTAATTACAGATATTCCACTTTGGGATTATTGAATGCCATGGGTATTAGTTTTGGTGCCGGCACAGCCATTCCTCAATATCAGGATTTAACTTTTAAAATTGATTTGCCCACAACAAAATGGGGACGATTTACATTAATCGGACTGGGTGGTTTAAGTTATATTGAACTTCATGACAGTGACCAGGCAGAGGTTGATAAAGATGATGATTTGGATTATAATTATGGTGGAGTAGATTTAGATTTTGGCTCCGACATGGGTATTTTGGGACTCTCTCATCTTTATTTCATTAATAAAACTACAAGGATAAAAACATTTCTTTCTATTCAAGGAATACGGACTACAACTTTAATTGATTCATTGGAATTTGAATCTGACGGAACTTTGATTCCTAATTCAAATTACCGGTTTTATGGTATGGAAACTACGGAAGTAAAATACTCAGCTTCCACTCATTTGAAAAAACAATTCAATGTAAAAAACAATATGGTATTTGGAGTTTATTATGATCTGTATCATGTAAATTATCTAGATAGCGTTAGAAATCACGAAATAAACGGTTTTCAAAGGAATTTTGATATAACAGGCAATATTTCTTTAATCAGAGGCTACGGTCAGTGGCAACATAGATTTAACGATAATCTTACACTTAATCTTGGTTTATACTCTCAATTTATTGATATAAACAATGAAGTTGTTGCTGAACCACGCCTTGGGTTAAAGTACAATCTTAGTGGTTCACAATCTTTAAGTTTTGGTTATGGAAAACACAGCGAAATGATGCCAAGGCATTATTATTTTCTTCAGACACATAATGATGATGGGAGTTACATTCTTACAAATAAAGAAACCGAATTATTAAAATCTCATCAGTTGGTATTAGGTTACGATAAATTATTTACTGAAAATACAAGGTTTAAAACCGAAATTTATTATCAATCATTATATGATATTCCTGTTAGTATGAGTATTCCCGAATTCTCAATTTTGAATACCGGTGATGATTTTGGACCTCAAACCGGCGATAGTCTTGTTAACAACGGTACCGGAACAAATTATGGAATTGAATTTACTATGGAAAATTTCTTAAGCAAAGGATATTATTTTCTTGGCACTATATCATTATTTGAATCAAAATATACAGATTACAGCGGTACTGAAAGAAACACCGCATTTAACGGAAATTATGTAATAAATGCACTTGGAGGATATGAATTTAAAACAGGCAAACACAGCCTTATTACAATCGATCTAAAAGTAGTTTATGCCGGCGGAAAGCGTTATGTACCTGTTGATATTGATAAATCAATTGTAGAAAACTATACAGAATATGATTGGTCAAAAGCTTATGAACAAAAATTTGATGACTATTTCAGGACTGACTTAAGAATTGGTTTTAAAATAAACGGAAAAAGATTAAATCAGGAATGGGCTCTTGATTTGCAAAATATTACGGATAACAAAAACATATACAAACAAAGCTATAACCCGCGAACAAAAAATATTAGCTATGATTATCAAACAGGTTTTTATCCAATGTTTTTGTATAGAATACAGTTTTAAAAAGTGCTTTGAGTCCCGAAGCAAAGCTTCGTGAATGCTCGGGCAAAACCCGGTATTTAAAGTGCTTAATTTCACTTTAGACTCTAAAACTCTTATTTCTAACTATGTTGACTAATCCTTTCTAAATTTTAAATTTATCATTTTAAATTTTTTTATTCATTATCTTTAGCAAACCATTCTGCATAGGAAGTAACCGTTTCCCTGAATTTCATGCTAAATAATTTAACTCCTTCAGGCAAACCTCCTTTAATTCTGTCAACAAAATCAATAAGAAAATTTTCGGATGTTGGTTGATATTCTGTTATCACAATTCTTTCGTATTGCAATTTAAGTTCCTTTATCAAATTTGGTGATGTTTTGTTACTTAAAACAAGTGTATGGTCGAATTGATTAATAATTCTTTCTTTAACAAGTGATTTCAAATCTTTAAAATCAATTAACATCCCGTCTTTGGGAGAGGAATTATCCGAAATTGGTTCTCCAATCACCGTTACAAAAAGCTCATAAGTATGACCATGGATGTTTTTACATAACCCGTCATAACCCTCAAGAGCATGAGCCATTTCAAAATTAAATTGTTTGGTTAATCTTAAGACTGTCATTTTTGTTTTATTTATAAAATTATATGTCTGATAAAGTATTCAATTCCAACACCAATAATCATTAATCCGCCAAGAAATTCAAGAACATTTGCAATTAAAAATTTCCCCGAACTTTTACCAATAAATGATCCTGCCAAAGAAAATAACATTGCTGCCAAAAAAAATATTACTGATAATTCAACAATCTTGACATCAAGGAATGCAAAACCAATTCCAATAATAAAAGCATCTGTACTCAATGCTACCGATATCAATAATAAAGAAAGTAGTTTTTCGGGATCAAATATTATTTGGTCTGGTTTGACTTTTAATGAACTGATTATCATTTTAATTCCAAGTATCAGAAAAATAATGGATAATATCCAAAATTTATATTCAAAGATTAGATGGACAAAAGAAGAACAAAGTTTCCATCCCGCCAAAAACATTAATGCTTTAAATACGCCAAAAACAAAAGAGATTTTAAACCTCTCAGTATGACTTAAACATTTATGAAGACTGCAATTTAATGATACTGAAAATGCAGAAGCAGAAAGTGCTAGCGTAATTAAAATGATTTGAATAATTGACATTTTATAGTTAATTTTTTATTGACTTCACAAAATACAATGGAAATCCAATTAGCAAAATTACCGAAATTATTATTAGTGCAAAAATCCTCCAAATCTTAAAGATTTGGAGGATTTCTTCAAACTTCTGACTTCCGTCTTCAAACCAAAAATAAATATTCTAAACTCTTTCTAACTCAACAGTAAAATGTCTAAGTATTTGAGCCTCTTTAATTATTTTAAATCCTGTGCTTATTTTGTTTCTACGTTCATAAACATTAGCAAGTGCAACTGCCACATAGTCCATGTGATTATTTGTATAAACTCTTCTTGGTATTGCCATGCGTAATAATTCAAGTTCAGGATACCTGTTTTCACGAGTTACCGGATCGCGGTCAGCCATTAAAGTACCAATTTCAACAGCTCTTACTCCACTTTCAATATAAAGTTCGATTGCCAGTGTTTGTGCAATATATTGCTCTTTTGGAATATTATTAAAGAATTTTTTTGCATCAACAAAAATCGCATGACCTCCTGTTGGAACCAATACCGGAATACCAAAACTCTTTAGTCTATCACCCAAAAATTCAACTTGTTTAATTCTGGAATCAAGAAAATCAAATTCAGTACCTTCATACAATCCCTGAGCCAGTGCATTCATATCTCTACCGGACATTCCTCCATAAGTAATATATCCTTCAAACATAATATTAAACATGCTGGCTTTACGGAATAATTCTTTATCTCTAAGTCCGATAAATCCACCCATGTTAACAATTGCATCTTTTTTACTGCTCATGGTCATTGCATCAGCATAAGAAAACATTTCTTTTACAATTTCTTTGATAGATTTATTTTCATACCCTTTTTCCCTAACTTTAATGAAATATGCATTTTCGGCAAAACGGGCAGAATCAAAAATTACTTTAATTCCATATTTTTTTGAAAGCTGATAAACTTCTTTCAGATTTTGCATTGAAACCGGTTGTCCACCTGACGAATTACAAGTAACAGTAACAATCACCATTGGAATTTTTTCTATGGGATTGTTTTTATAAACTTCTTCCAGTTTGTTAAGATCAACATTTCCTTTAAAAGGATGTTCAATTGTTGTATCAAAAGCTTCATCAATTGTACAATCAATGGCACGAGCTTTTCTAAATTCTATGTGTCCTTTTGTTGTATCAAAATGCGAATTCCCGGGAACAAGATCACCTTCTTTTACTAAAACAGAAAAGAGAACATTTTCGGCTGCTCTTCCCTGATGTGTTGGTAAGAAATACTCAAATTCAAGAATTTCTTTTATAGCATTTTTCATTTTGTAATACGAGGATGCTCCTGCATAGCTTTCATCTCCAAGCATCATCTCCGACCATTGCTTGTTGCTCATGGCTCCGGTTCCCGAATCTGTTAAAAGGTCAATATAAACCTGATCGCTTCTTAAATTAAAAAGATTAAAATTTGCTTCTTTGATCCATTTTTCACGCTCTGTACGTGTGCTTCTTTTAATGGATTCAACCATTTTTATTTTATGATTTTCGGCATAAGGTAATTTCATTATACTATGTTTTTTAAATATTCAACAATTTTTATCTTAAACATATTTCAGGTATGTTTAGTTTTACTTTTAATTATAATTTTTGATTAAAAATATTTATGGTGAGGGTATTAAACCATACTAAAAATCGTCTCTATCTTTAATATTTAAATAATTCCTGGCTTTTGTTGTTTCTGTTTGCATAATTATAAAGAATTACTTATCAAGCTTCAAAGATAAATATTTTTTTTAATTTACAAATTATTTAGTATAATTCGATTAACTAATTTATATTGATTTTTTAATATCAGGTAATCTAAATGTAAACGTACTTCCTTTTCCTAACTCACTATTTACCCAAATTTCTCCACCAATAATTTCAACAAATTCTTTACATAAAACTAAACCTAACCCTGTTCCTTTCTCCCCGTCAGTTCCTTCAGTAGATTGATTTGTATTAATATTAAATAAGTTTTTAATGTTTTCTTCACTAATCCCAATTCCTGTATCATTTACAGAAACTTCATAAAACCCATTATTTCTTTCTGCCACAATTGATATTCTACCTTCTTTGTCAGTAAATTTTATTGCATTTGAAATCAGATTTCTTAATAATAATGAAATTATATTTTTATTAGTAAACACATTAAGTTCACTAGATATTTCCGATTCTATTTGTATATTTTTCTCAGAGGATTGCAGTTTTTGAACAATAATTATTTCTTCAATTACTTCTTTTAAATTAATATCTTCAAAAGTATATGATTTGGATCCAACTTGAATTCGTGACCACTGGAGTAAATTATTCAATAAATCAAACAGATTTTTAGAAGAATTATAAATTGTTTCTGAATATATTTTAACTTCTTTACTGCTGAGTGAATCAAAATCATTATACAATATCTCCGAAAATCCCAGTATTGAATTAAAAGGGTTCAATATATCATGAGCTATTATTGAGAAAAATTTATCTTTGGTGTTAATAGATTTTGTTAATTCTTTTTCGGATTCAGCTAATTTTCTATTTTTATTCAGAAGTTCATGTTGAGCTTTTTTTCTTAGGATTATTTCCTTTTGAAGTTTTTTATTTACATTAATTTTAAATAAATGAACAATAAATATCATTGCAACTAATAAAAAAGCAAGAATAACCGAAATAATTAAATACAATTGAACTTTTTTGTGATAATTAATTTCAAGTTCCTTAATTTCTTTTTCTTTTAATAAATTCTTAATTTGATTTTCCTTTTTAGATACTTCATATTTTGTTTGTAATTCTGCTATTTTTTTACCCAGCTCTGTTTTAAATATCGTATCGTTATATGCTGAATATTGTTGGTAATACTCAAGAGATTTTTCGTAATTTCCTTTTACAGAATAATACTTTGAGAAATTCTTATAACAATTTCTAATTAAACCAACAGCATTAATATCTTCTGCTATTTTTAAACTTCTATTAAAATAATCAAATGCTTTGTCATAAATTTTTATTTTCAAATATAATAAACCAATATTATTTAATGTATTTGAAACACTATACTTATTGCCGGTTTTCTCACTTATGTTTAAAGATATTCTATAATATTTATCTGCTTTAATAAAATTATTAAGGTTTTTATAAACAATTGCAATATTATTATATACACTCGCTACACCTTTTTTTGTTCCAATTTTGTTTTTAATTAATATGGATTCCATAAAACAGTCCAAAGCTTTGTCATATTTTTTTTGATTATTATAAATACGACCCAAATTGTTTAATGAAATAGAAATCCCAATATTATCATTTACATTTCTTTTAATTTCTAATGATTTTAAGTAATATTCCATTGATTTATCAATATTATTTAATCTTTTGTAAATATTACCAATATTGTTATACATTACAGCTTTTCCCTTATTATCATTTATTTCGTCCCTGATATTCAAAGATTTATAATAATACTCCAAAGCCATGTGGTATTTACATAATTTGTTATATACTAATCCTATATAATTTAAGCAAATTGCTTTCCCTTTCTTGTCATTTATTTCTTCTATTATACTTAACGATTTGAAAAGATATTCCAACGCTTTATCATAATCAGCTATGTATCGATACATGTTCCCAACACAATAATACGACTTGGAAATACCTTTTTTGTCATTTAATTTTTGAAATAGTTGTAATGCTTTCTGATAATTATTTAAAGCTTCTTTGTACTTGCCGAGATGCTTATAATAACTCCCTATATTTTTTAACGTGTTTGCTTTACCCTTTAGATACTTAATTTGATCTGCCAAAAGCAAAGCTTCATTTCCATATTCTTCACATTTTTCAATATCACATTTTCTGTATTCAACAATAAGTTCATTTAAAATATCAACTTTTTCTTTTCCTGAAGATGTTTGCAGTTTGACTTTAAGGCTGTCAATAGCAGTTTGAGAATCAGCAAATACAAAAGAAATAGTAAAACTTAAAAGGAATATTAGGATTATGGATTTGAAATATTTCATTCAATTAACATTATGAAATAATTGTTACTGCCACAGAGTACTGATTAATACTTCGTATTTTCTGCTTGTTGATATTTTAGTTATTTACGTTTAGCAAGTATATTTCAGTAAATAAGCAGTTATTTATTTGACAAATATAATAAATTTCAATGAAAATATAAATGTTTTTTTTCTTTATTCGTAAGTAAGTGAAACTTTCAAAATAGGTTGACCAAAATTGACGAAGTTATTTTTTTCTTTATCAAGGCGAAATTTTGAGACATAGCCGTAGCTATAGCAATAAATTTCAATGAAGAAAAAGGGGAAAAGAACAAGTTCAAATGGAGAAGTTATTTTGAATTACAATTGGTATAACTACTAAAAGTTGTTATTAAAAGAATTTATTAATTTTGTAAAAAAAAGATTATGAAAAAAATACTAATATTATTACTGTCATTATCAACACTTTCTGCAAATGCTCAATTTAATAAATATTTTCAGGATAAAACTTTACGCATAGATTATTTCCATTCGGGAAACGATACAAGTGAATTCTATTCTTTTGATGAGGTTTTGATAGAACCTCACTGGGGAGGTTCAAAAGTAAATCTGATTGACACTTTTTTTTACGGAAAATATTTTTTTAAAGTTATTGATATTACCACAGATTCGTTAATTTATTCAAGAGGATATTCAACGCTATTTGGCGAATGGCAAACTACCGCCGAGGCAAAAAAAATCCGGCGTACTTTATCCGAATCTGTTGTTATGCCATATCCAAAAAACAATGCAAGAATTGAATTTTACAGCAGAGATAAAAAAGGTGAATTTGAAAAAATATTTGAATATTATTTTGATGTAAATAACTATTTCATAAAACCCGAACGCAGATTAAAATATCCTTCGTTTGATGTTTTGGTAAATGGTGATCCGGCAAAAAAAGTTGATGTAGTTATTTTGCCCGAAGGATATACAAATGATGAAATGGGCTTATTTATTAAAGATTGTGAAAAATTTGCAAAGCATCTTTTTTCATTTTCGCCCTACGACAAGAATAAAGATAAATTCAACATCAGAGGTATTCTTGCACCATCCGAAGATTCAGGCAACGATATTCCTGCCGACAGTATTTGGAAAAAAACTCTTTTAAACACCAGCTTTTACACTTTCGACAGTGAACGATATTGTATGACCCTTGACAATAAAAGTGTTAGAGATATGGCAGCTAATGCTCCATACGATCAAATCTATATCTTGGTAAACAATGAAAAATATGGTGGTGGAGCAATTTATAATTATTATTCGGTAAGCGTAAACAGTAACTCACAGGCAGCAAAAATATTTGTTCATGAATTCGGACATGGGTTTGCCGGATTAGCTGATGAATATTATAATTCTTCTGTTTCTTATAACGAATTTTATCCACTTAATGTTGAACCATGGGAACCAAATATTACTACTTTGGTTAATTTTGAAAGTAAATGGAAGCATCTTCTGAAAAAGAAAATTCCCATTCCTACACCTCCAAAGAAAAAATATATTGGCAAACTTGGTGTATTTGAGGGTGGAGGTTATGTAGCAAAAGGGGTCTATCGTCCATCTTATGATTGTCTTATGAATTCATTCAAAGAAAACAAATTTTGTGGTGTCTGTGAAGAAGCAATTCAAAAAATGATTGATTTTTATTGTGAGTTGAATCTACGCTCCAAATTATAGGCACTCTAATAACTTTTAATTTCCAATAAAACTCTTAATTTTGCAAATAGATAATTCAAATCTATTTCTGATGAGTGACAAGATCAAACATGAATGCGGTATTGCGTTAATTCGCCTGCTAAAACCACTTGAGTATTATCTTGCAAAGTATGGAACATCTTTTTACGGCCTGAAAAAAATGCATTTGCTTATGCAAAAACAGCATAACAGGGGGCAGGATGGTGCAGGATTAGCAGGAATAAAATTTGATCTTCAGCCGGGGAATAAATATATTTCCAGAAAAAGGTCAAATTCAGCAAAACCAATTATTGATATTTTTAATCAGATTTATAGTGAAATAAATAGTATAAGCAAGAAAAATCCTGAAAGATTAAGAGATATCAACTGGTTAAAACAAAATGTTAATTTTAGTGGTGAATTATTTTTGGGACACTTGAGATACGGCACATTCGGGGAAAATGAAATTTCAAATCTTCATCCACTTGTCAGAAAAAACAATTGGATGACAAAAAATCTTGTCATTGCCGGAAATTTCAATCTAACAAATGTTGATGAGCTTTTTCATAAACTTGTTGAATATGGACAGTATCCGGTTGAAACTTCTGATACAGTTACAATTTTAGAAAATATTGGTCATTTCCTTGACGGAGAAAATGAGAGAATTTATAAGAAATATAAGAAAGAAGGTTTTGTAAAGCGTGATATTTCTAATAAAATTGCTAATGAACTTGATGTTGGGAGTGTTCTTAAAAAATCATCGGTATATTGGGATGGTGGATATGTAATTGCCGGTATAATTGGTCATGGTGATGCATTTGTAATGCGTGATTCTTCCGGTATCCGTCCGGCCTTTTATTATAAAAACGATGAAGTAGTAGTGGTTGCTTCTGAACGACCTGTAATTCAAACTACATTTAATGTTCCATTCGAATCTGTAAAAGAAATAAAACCCGGAAATGCTTTAATAATTAAAAAGAACGGCAGTACAGGAGAATATTCATATAAACCTGCAAATAACCCTAAACCTTGTTCTTTCGAGAGAATATATTTTTCGAGAGGTACTGATAAGGATATTTATCTTGAAAGAAAAAAATTGGGCGTGGCACTGGTTCCGGAAATACTCAAATCAATTGATTATAATTTTAAGGATACTGTTTTTTCATATATTCCAAATACTGCTGCTGTGGCTTTTAATGGGATGATGGAAGGACTGAATAGTTTTTGTGATAAGGTAAAACGGGATAAAATCCTCCAACTGGGCAGTGATGTTACCAAAGAAAAACTTGACGAAATTTTATCTATAAATCCAAGAAGGGAAGAGGTTGCCGTAAAAGATATAAAACTGCGGACTTTTATCACTCAGGACGATCAAAGAGATGACCTTGTGGGGCATGTTTACGATGTTACTTATGGCACAATTAAAAGCGGAAAAGATACTCTTGTGGTTATTGATGATTCAATTGTTCGTGGTACCACTTTAAAGCAAAGTATTATAAAAATCCTTGATCGCTTAAAACCAAAGAAAATTATTATTGCATCTTCAGCTCCACAAATTCGTTATCTGGATTGTTATGGAATTGATATGGCAAAACTTAATGATTTTATTGCGTTTCAGGCAGCTATCGAATTGTTGAAAAAAACCAATCAGGCGAGTGTTATAAACGAGGTTTACCGAAAATCAAAAGAACAAGAAACCAAGCCTAAAGAAGATATTATAAATTATGTAAAAGATATTTATAAACCTTTTACTGCACAACAAATATCAGATAAAATTGCTGAACTTCTTACTCCTGTGGAAATAAATGCAGAGGTAAAAATTATTTATCAGTCAATTGAAGATTTGCATAAGTCCATTCCCAATCATAAAGGCGATTGGTATTTTACAGGCGATTATCCTACTCCCGGAGGAAATAAAGTAGTTAATAAATCTTTTATTAATTATATTGAGGGTATAGATAGGAGGGCATATTAAGCCTTGTTTTTTTAGAAGTTTGTTATTATAAATCAAAAATCAGCCTGTCATAACTCAGGCGTGATTAATCAGTGTTCGGAGTTCGTTATTTTGATTTTTTCTTTTTCTTCAAAACAATTCTGAAAGTAGTTCCTTGCTCTAAAGCCGAAGATCGCACATAAATTTTCCCTGAGTGATATATTTGAATAATTCTTTCCGTTAAGGATAATCCAAGACCCCAACCACGCCTTTTACTTGTAAAGCCCGGGTTAAATATGCTTTTAAAATGCTTTTTGGAAATCCCTTTTCCAGTATCCGAAAAATCAAGAATAACATTTTTACCTTCTTCAAAAATATTTATCGTTATTGTTCCATTACCACCCATCGCATCAACAGCATTTTTGCAGAGATTTTCGATAACCCACTCAAAAAGATGCTGATTAAGCGGAACAAATATTTCTGCTTCTTTTTCAGGATAAATAATATATTTAACTTTTTTTGATGAGCGTGTTTTAAAATAGTCTATCGAATCATAAATTATTTTAACAATATCAAGATTTTCGAGATTTGAAGATGAACCAATCTTTGAAAAACGTTCGGTTACATTTTCAAGTCGTTGAAGATCTTTTTCCATTTCAGGAATATTTTCATCATTTTTATATTTAAGTTTAAGGAGCTCGACCCATGCAATAAGTGCTGATAAAGGCGTTCCCAACTGATGTGCAGTTTCTTTTGACATTCCGACCCAAACCTGATTTTGCTCTGATTTTCGGGCGATACTAAACAGAAAATATGCGATAAGAAGAAATAATCCAATAACAATAAACTGAATAAATGGATAATATTTTATCTGCGTAAGCAAATCAGAATCCATATAAAAAATATCAACTATTCCCTGTTCCGGAAGATCAAGCACTATAGGATCGTTTTCGTAATTCATCTTCGCCAGAATTCTTTTCACAAAAACAGTATCTTCCATTTTCAGAGAATCTATATTTCCAAAAGTCAAAATTTTAAGTTGCGAACTATCGGTAACAATTACAGGAACACTTGCCGAATTTGTAACAACCTCCGACAAAAAGGATTGTATAATATCATCAAGAACTCTGCGTAGTTCAACAAAAAGAATAGATTTTTTATAATATAAATAATAATTTTTATCATCAAGAAAATTAATAATGATTGGAGTATAATCAGAAAACTCCTTTCTTATGTCGGGAGTAAAAAGACTGTCATTTAAAGTTTTGAAAGTATAATTAACAGAGTTAGTGATTTTCCCTTTTTCGTTGGTTAAAATTACAGGAATGGTTGTGTTATCTCTAATGATATCAAGAAAAAGACTAAGATCTCCGGAGTAATCTTCTTTTCCAATAATATCGTAAGCACCTGCAAGTATCTCTGCACGTTTTTGTTCTTCAATTTTTATCTGATCAAAAAATTCATCGGTATATTTTACAAGTTTAGCTTTGCGCTGAATGGCATTTGCCCAAATTTTAACATTGTTTCTTTCGTCTTTCGCAAATTTCCTTACAAGTAAATTTGTGTACCAAAGCGAGGTAGCAACAATTAAAATTGCAAGAGCAAACAAAAACCACTTCCATCGTCTTTTTTTGGTATAGATACTTAATTTTAAAGACATTTTATAATATATTGAAAATCCAAAGATAAATATAATTCATAGTAATTAATTAAAAATAATTGATTTTCATGCAAAGTAATTATTTTTCATGTTATATTTTTAAAATGAACGATTACGCACACACATATTAAAAAAACGAACAATTCTTCATGGAAAAATTTATCAATAAATACAGAAATATTTAAGAACCAGATCGTAAACAAACATGGCATGAAAATAGTAAAACATAAAAGCTTATTAATTAATTTATTTCGAAATAATAACTAAAATCAAACTTATGAACAAAAAATTATCATTTTTAATGGCGATAGTCTTTATGACATCGGCTGCAACTTTTAGCTTTGTTAACAAAGCTAATGCACAAGAAAAAATACAACTGGAAAACTTTTTTCAAAATCCTGAAAAAACTGCGTATCAGATTTCTCCTGATGGAAAGTATTATTCTTTCCTTGCACCTTACGAGGATCGCTTAAATGTCTTTATCCAAAAAATTGGAAAAACTAAAGCTGTTAGATTAACTAAAGAAACTGATCGTGATATTACTGCATATTTCTGGGCAAATAACAAAAGAATTTTGTTTTTGAAAGATACCGGAGGTGACGAAAATTTTCAATTATACGGTGTTGATGTTAATGGAAAAAATTTAAAATGTCTTACCTGTTTCGATAAAGTAAGAACACAAATTATTGATGATTTACGAGATCATCCAAATGAAATTATTATTGGTCTTAACAAAAGAAATCCTCAGGTTTTTGATCCCTATCGTTTAAATATCAAAACCGGCGAAATGGAAATGATTGCCGAAAATCCAGGGAACATTCAGGGTTGGATGACTGATCATGCCGGACAACTCAGAATTGCTTATGCAATTGTTGATGGTGTTAATACACAAATTTTATATCGCGAAACCGAACAGGATGAATTTAAAGCTGTGTTAACAACAAGTTTTAAAGAATCTGTGGGACTTCAGTTCTTTACATTTGACAACAAAAATGTTTATGCAACTTCAAATCTTGGAAGAGATAAAACTGCTGCTGTTATTTTTGATATAGCAAATGGAAAAGAAATAGAAGTTCTTTATGAAAATCCTGATTATGATGTTAGCCGGCTTTCTTATTCGAGAAAAAATAAAAAATTATGGTCAGCATATTATACTTCATGGAAATCAGAAAGGAAATATTTTGATAAAGAATTTAAAGGATTACTAAAAAGACTTGAAAAAGAACTCGGAGATTATGAAATAGGAATTAGTGATTACTCTAAAAATGAAGATAAATTTATCATCAGAACTCATAGTGATAAATCATTAGGTTCTTATTATCTTTATGATAAAACCAAAGATATTCTTACAAAAATTCATGATGTATGTCCATGGATAAAAGAAGAAGACATGGCAAGTATGAAGCCGGTAAAATATACAGCTCGTGATGGTATGGAAATCAATGGATATTTAACACTTCCTAAAGGTGTTGATCCAAAAAATCTTCCGGTAGTAATTAATCCTCATGGCGGTCCTTGGTATAGAGATTCTTGGGGATTTAACCCCGAAATTCAATTTCTTGCAAATCGCGGATATGCTGTTTTACAAATGAATTTTAGAGGATCAACCGGATATGGAAAAAAATTCTGGGAGGCATCATTTAAAGAATGGGGTCTTGATATGCAAAATGATATTACCGATGGAGTTTATTGGTTAATACAGCAAGGTATTGCTAATCCCGACAAAATTGCAATTTATGGTGGTAGTTATGGTGGCTATGCTGTTTTGCAAGGATTAGTTGTAACACCAACACTTTATGCAGCAGGAGTGGATTATGTAGGAGTTTCGAATATGTTCTCTTTTTTAAAGACAATTCCTCCATATTGGAAACCATTACTTGATATGATGTATGAAATGGTAGGTAATCCTGAAACCGACAGTATTCAATTTGTTGCAACTTCTCCGGCTTTAAATGCTGATAAAATCATTGCTCCATTATTTGTAGCTCAGGGAGCAAACGACCCGAGAGTAAATATTGATGAATCAGATCAAATTGTTAATGCTCTTAAAAAAAGAGGTGTTGCTGTTGAATATATGGTTAAAGATAATGAAGGCCATGGATTCCACAACGAAGAAAATCGCTTTGACTTTTACAGGGCAATGGAGAAATTTCTTGACAAACATTTGAAGAAATAGTACTTGGAGTGACTAAAGTTATTAATTATTCTTAGCATAAGTGATAGTTTATAAAAAGTCGGCAGTTGACAGTAAATAGTCCACAGTCTCCAGTCGGCAGTAAAGTTGAGGACTGAGGACTGA
>JAIORY010000410.1 GCA_021107915.1 Bacteroidales bacterium
GCAGCACCAAGCAAAGCATCGCAAATTGCATGAATGAGGGTGTCGGCATCGGAATGTCCTACAGCACCTTTTGAATGATTAATTTTAATTCCGCCAAGATAAAAATCAGGACCTTCTTCAAGTCTGTGAACATCATACCCGATCCCGATTCTAAATGCCATTATTTCGTATTATTGTTGCTAAAGGCATCGAAATCAAATAATAATGAAAACCTTAATGTATTTTCAAGTGGATTTTGTTGTTCGATAGGGATAAGATAAGCAAAATCTAATCCGAAGACATTATATTTTAAACCTGCTCCGAGTGTAAAATATTTTCTGTTTCCTTTGGTTTTATCTTCATAGAAAAAACCACCTCTGATAGCAAATTGCTTATCGTACCAATATTCAATACCAACTGAATAACTAAATTCACGCATTTCTTCACTAAAACCATCAGGAGCATCATAAAATGATTGAAGCATTCCGGATACAACTGATACTTCAGGATCCATTCCTTTAAGTATAACGGGTCTGCCATCGCTACCAATAACTTGCTGACCGGTTGAGTCATTCAGTTCATAAATCGGTGGTGAAGGAACAAGAAGTTTATTAATGTCAATCATAAAAGATAAAGAATTGAATTCATCAAGGTCAACTGTAAAAGATGGTCCAAATCTTAAATTCGTTGGTATAAAATCTTTTAAAGTATTGTCAGTATATGAAATTTTTGCTCCAATATTTGAAATATTTATACCCCAGGCAAGATTACCTTCAAGGTTTGCAATTGAAATATCCTTATTCCAGTAAACAGCAACATCGGCAGCAATTGAAGTTCCCGGATGTGTTTGAATTCCCTGAACGTATTGCCCCATAGTAAGATTAGAATAAATAAATCTGGCAGAAACAGCACCGGAAAGATTTGTAGAAAGTTTTCTTGAATAAGCTAAATCAACAGCAAATTCATTAGGACGATATGTTCCTAAAGGTTCTCCCTGATTACCGGTAAAATTAATATCTCCTAAAGAGAAATATAATAATGAAGCAGCAATAACCTGATTATCATCAATACGTTTGTATCCGGTAACATAAGCCAGATTAATATCATTAACAAGTTTTCTTAACCAGGGGCTATATGAAACTGAAAATCCCATATCATCATCAATAAATGCATATTTTGCAGGATTCCAATGCATTGAACTTGCATCAGGAGTAGATGAAACACCGGCATCTCCCATAGCTCCGCTTCTTGCATCAGGTGCAATCATAAGAAAAGGAACTGAAGTGGTTATAGTATTAATAGGATCTTGTCCCAACCAAGTATCTGTATTTTGTGCGTTAGTGTTAATAATAACAGTTAGCAGGATTACAATAGAAACTAATTTGATTTTCATAAGTTTAAATAAAATAAGATTTTTAATTAAGTGCGCAAATATAACGATTATTTATAATTTATATTGTTATCTGATGATAACCAATTTTCCGGTTCCATTAACGACATGATTATTTATATCAGTAACCAGAAGTTTGTAAACATAAATTCCGCTTTTAACAATATTTCCATTTTCATTTAGTCCATTCCAGTAAATTGGCATTATAGTATTTCTATAAGAACTGACTTCTTGATTTAATGATCTGATAATTTCACCATGGGTATTAAATATCAGTATTTTAACATCAAGGCTTGCATCTTTAAAATTATGATCGAATCTGAAATGGGTTTCCTCGTTAAACGGATTAGGAAAATTAATAATATTACTTAAACCATAAGTATAATATTCATTAACATAAAAATCAATTGAAGTTTCTGATGAATTATTAAACACATCCCATGCTTTAAGTTTTAAATTATGATAACCGAAACTCATTTCTTTCAGTTCAAAGCTTATTTTACCTGAACGAAAATTATTCAAAGTGGGTTCAAAATATTTATTCAATATTATTGATTTTGAATAAATACCATCAATAACTGCTACAATATCATGGCCGATTCCGTTTCCAATAAAATTAATACCTTGTTCATCAAATAGATCAACCAACAATACTGATTCTTTTCCAACTATATCACCTGACTTAAAACCGGTGTCATTTAAATATAGTTTAATTTCCGGTCCATCATTATCACTAACCGAATTATTTAAACCACCGATTATAACATCCTCATGTCCATTGGCATCGTGGTAAGAAATAGTATCATAGGCGTAGTAACTTATTTTTCCAATGCCATATTCAAAATTTATGTCTTTAGGAAGATAAAAACTAAAACTAAATTCTCCATTTACAACAGAAGCCTTGCATTTATTTAAAACAACTTCACGGGTTTCAAATATTTTCGGTGAACTATCAGGGTCATTTCCAAGAGTGATATTCTCAATAGATTTGTCAAATATTTTTGTAAAAATTATACCATTGAAAGTTGAAACATTATTTCCTTTATTATCATTAATATATCCGGTAATGGTAATTTTATCTTTAGCACTTAATGTGTCATTTTCCGATTTGGTATCCTCTATAATTATACTTGTAGTAGATATTTCATAATCGGGGAAAGCAATTTTTAAAGCAGGATCGCCAAGAAGAACAAAATTTCTGGTATTAATATGTTGAGGTGTTTTGGATATTCGTACCAAATCACCAAGTCGGTGATGTTCTTCATTTTCCTTTTCAAAGAAATTCAAATAAAATCTCTCATTAAGATTAAAATTTGTTTGAGAATAAGATAAACGGGTAGTTGTAAATAAAGCGACAGCTCCACCAAAGGGATTCAGGAATAAACATTCGCCACCGGATAGCAATTCCGGATTATCAAAACGGCTAAACTCACAAGTTGCAGTAATAAAAATAGGGAGCTTATCAAAATTATCCCAACTATTAATTGTAGGAATATCAATTACATATTCATCTGCCCATCCAAGCTCGCCCCCATGTCCTGTATAATTTATTACAAGTGCTCCTTCGTCAACTGCATTATTTATTGCTTTATTTACTTCAGGATATCTTTTCCCGCTTGGAATAGAAATTTGCTCATAAGCATCAAGATATATTTTTTTAATATTATAATCCAAGCCGGCAGTATCAATAATTTTAGTCAAATTTTCTGCTTGTTTAATATGCATATTATTATTCTCATCATCAGCAATAAAACAAAGCATATTACGCCAGTCTCCATATACCTCCTCTCTTTTTCCGCAGTAACTCAAAATTTTATTAAACATTGCGAAAGCTTGTTCCATTGAGCTTACTGACAATCTCCCAATTCCAATATCAAGAGTGCCAACAGCATCAGATCCTTCATCAATATCCATAAGACCATAAAAATCATCAGTTACATAAGATTTTGCAATTTTTAATGATTCTGAAGATTGAAAAGTCGGAACATAATTTTCAAAAAAGCCTGAGCGATTTTTTGGATCAAAGGAACCATCACCAAATAACAAAAGATATTTTGGCAAGTTAGTTGAATCTGCTCTGTCGTACAACATTTTTACAAAGTCGCGAATACCGGAAGGATCAGGTGTACCGCAAGAAAACTCGTTAAATATCTGTTCGGTAGTAACAACTACAGAAGATAAATTATCAAATTCTTCGTGAAAATTTGCTAATTCTTCTGCAATAGGTAGAAAATCGGGATGCGAAACAATAATCATATCAACAGGATTAAATGAATGAATATTTTGATTTTCGACTTTCCCGACAAATTCCACATCCAAAAATAAAGAACCGTCAAAAGCAATAAACTGGTGTAGTATATCTGTTTCAGAGACAAATTTAAAGGTATCATTTTGAATTATTCCGGAATCGATTTTTTTAATTTCAAACGTATTACTGATATCCCAAACTTCGAGTGGTGAAGAAACTCCGGCAATTGAATATTCTGTAACTTTTTCGGCTCCCATGGTATGAATATTTCTAAAATCAAGCTGTCCTCCATTAAAAGTCAAATCACGTATTAGATTTATTTCAAGATAATCAAGCCAAAAAGTAGAGTTATTAATTGCCGGATTAAATTGTAAATTTATCTCCAGATTTGATGCAGGAAAAAAATCAAATGATTTAGCACCTGAAATAGCAAAATTTGCAATTCCGAGAGATGGACTTAAATGCGCATATCCAATATAGTCTTCTTTACAAAATAACGAAAAAGTACTTGTGTCATTAGATCTTATTGCATATCCAACTTTTATATGTGCTTCGCTGTTTATATCAATATCTGAAATATCAAAATCAAAACTTTGTATTTCTGTAGTCGAAAAATCTTCGCCGTACCAATCTTTACCTGAATTTATTAAACTTGTACTTTCTAATTCATGCAAAACAAAATCATTATAAGAATCAACAAATTCGTTAGCTTCGAGCATAGAAGTATTTATTTCTTCAATACGTTTTCCGGTTCCGGCATCTGTTGTTAAGTAATAATAAGTGTAATCGGAATATAGATTTGTGAAATGATTAAATATCGCCTTAAACGGATTGTAAGACCATTTAATAGCTTCTTCGCCATAAAATAAAATATAGTCATCCGGATCAAAGATAGCATCTTCCTCACCTGAAATAAAGATTGAATTTTCTGTAAGATCGTCAATTCTTTCAACCGAATTTCTTTCGGAAACCATAGCATTACCATTTCCGAAAATGCCGATATTACGTGGATCGACAGAGGAAATATCCACTCCGATTTCAAGTAAATCATTGTATGATATTTTGTGTATTCCGTTTTGGTTTACCCTGATTTTAAACCATTCGCCACTTGCAAGAACAGATACGTAAGTATGTTCAGTGCTTTTAAGAACACTGTTTTCTTTACTTTCTTTTATATCTATTTTTATTTTAAAAGAAAGAAGTTTTTCAATATTTCCATTTTCAGGATTTATTCTGAAGGGTAGAATAGTAATTTTTGAGAAAGGTTTTTTCCTGTCAAGAGTTTTTATAATATTAACAGAAACATCATGGGAAATAAAATCTATATCGGAAATTGCATCATTTTCCATATCCGTAAGTTGGACAAAAACTTTATTTTCCAAACTAACTTCAACAATATCAGTATAATTTTTTAAAGCAAATCTTTCGATAAAAACAGGTAAGTTCTCATAAGGGAAATCATAATATGCTCCTTCGAAAGACATTATAAATTCAAAATCACCTAAAACATTTTTTACTTTCTGTGATTTTTCCCATTTCAGGATAATATCGGATGTATTACCAAAAGATAAAATCGGGATTAATAAAATAAATAGTATTTTTAAAATTCTCATTCTCTCATTTTATTATTCAATCATTAAATTACTAACCCACCCTTAAATTTCCTGTAGAACCAAGCAAATTATATAATAACAAGTTTAGCCCTCTTAACAGAATTTATTCCTAATGAATTTCTCACAACTAAACGATAAATATACAAGCCTTTCTTAACTTTGCTTCCATTATTATCTAATCCGTTCCAATTAATTGGCTCAGACCTGTATCCATTTGTGAATACAAAGGTATTTATTGTTTTGACAAGTTGTCCGGAAATAGAAAAAATTTGAATTTGAACATCAAGTTCACTATCCGGTTGATTATGCTCAAAAACAAAATTTGTATAATCAATAAACGGATTAGGATAATTATACAAATTTTCAATTGTTATTTCAGAAGAATTATTTACAACAAATTCAGTATAAGCTTCAGAAGAATTATTATAGACATCCCATACTTTTAAATACAAAGTATGCTTTCCTTCGCTTAAGTTATAAAACGGAAAAGTTATAATTCCGCTTGTATAATCTCCAATATTGGCTTCATAATAATCATTCAACACAAAAGGCTCATCATTATTATCATCAAGAATTGCAACAATATCATGTCCTATTCCGTTGCCAATTGTATTGATGCCGTGCTCGTCGCTCACATTAGCAAACATAACAGGATTTTCATCAGTAATACCTCCAAATTTAAAATCAGTATTATTGATGTAAAGATGAATTTGAGGACCTGAAATATCTTCTTCGGCATTTTGATTATAGCCACCTACAATAAAATCTTCAAAATAACCATTGGCATCCGAGTCTTCACTTCTGGCGTAATAACTAATTCTTCCTGAACCAAAATTATAAGCAATGTCTTTAGGAACGAAAAATGTGTATGAGAAATCACCATTTGCGATTTCTGCTTTTCCTTTATACAAGATTTTGTTTCTCAAATGAAAAATTGCAGGTGAACTTCCAGGATCTTGTCCATAAGTTGAATATTCTGATGCTTTATCAAAAACAGTAGGAAAAATAAGTCCGTTATAATTTGTCATTTTATTACCCGCATTATCATAAATTGATCCGCTAATATTAACTTTAGACAAGGCTTTTAATGTATCGGTAGAAATACTTACTTCGTGGCCATTTATTTCGTGAGTAGCTACGCTATCATTTGGATATGCAATTGTAAGAGCAGGATCACCAAGTAAAACAAATTTTCTTTCATTAAGACCTGATCCTGCTTGAATTTTTGCATTCATCATAATGTCACCCATACGAGGATACTCACCATTTTGTTGATTAAAAGCTGTTTTATAAAACCACTTATTTAAAGTAAGATTTCCTGAGGAGTATGTTGCTCTTGCAGTAGTGAACATTGAGATAGCCCCGCCATTAGGATTCAGAAAAACCCATTCGCCGGCAGCAGTTCTGTTTGGATCGTCATATCGGCTAAACTCACAAGTTGCTGTAACAAAAACAGCAAGTTTGTTATAATTATTCCAATTATTAATATCAGAATTTTCTAAAACTCTTTCATGTCCCCATCCAAGTTCTCCCCCATGACCGGTATAATTAATAATTAAGGTTCCTTTTTCAATTCTTTTGTTGATGGCTTCGTTGACACCGGGATATCGTTGTCCTCCCGGAGTGGAAATCTGAGGATATGAATCGAAATAAATTTTATCTATATTGTAATCAAAATAATTATCTTCAACTAAATCTGCAAGCTCCTCTGCCTGATTAAAATGCATATTTCCTTCTTCATCATCAGCTACAAAAGTTATATAATTTCGCCAACTTCCCTTAACATCATCAGAATTGCTCGTATAATGAAAGATTTTTTCGATTGCGGAAATTGATTGTTCGCGTGAAAAAACAGGTATTCTACCAATTCCAATATCCAGATTTCCCGTAGCACTGTTTCCTTCGTCGGGATCGAGTAAACCAAAATAATCATCAGTAACATAAGAATATGTAGGTTTCAAAGACTCAACAGATTCCCATGAAGGAACAAAATTAGTATTTCCGGGTATTCTGTTTTTATAATCGTATGAAGCATCTCCAAAAAGCAATAGATATTTTGGCTCATCTCCGGGTTCGGCGTTTTCATATAACATCCGCATAAAATTACGGATTGCAGAAATATCCTGAGCACCGGAAGAAAATTCATTATATATTTTTTCGGGAGTAGTGAGAAAAACCGAAAGTCCATTATTTTCTACATGAAAAGCTGCTAATTGCTGAGTTTCATTATAAAACTCAGGATGCGAAACAATAACATAATCTATTTGACTTAGGCCATGTAAATTCTGATTTTCAATCTTTTCAATAAACTCAATCGTATTGAAAAAAGTTCCGTCAAAAGCTATAAATTCAAGAAGAGAATCTGTTGGTAATTTATACTCTAAATTACTTCCGCTTATTGTAGTATTTATTTTTGTGATATTTGAAGGATTCGAAACATTCCAAATATCCTGAATATTTCCGGCGTTTGAAACAATAAATTTTGAAATATTCCCATTTCCAATACAACTACTATTACGAAAAGGCATTTGACCCTGATTGAATTTCAGGTTTCGCATTACATTCAATTCAAAAAAATTGAGCCATCCTATAGATGCTGAGGTGGTTTTTGTATATGATATTTTCAAATTAATATTGGATGAACTCGCTGAAAACTCTGTAGTAGAACTTGAATTTATAGCATAAGCCCCATTAATTGTGGAAGGAATACTATTTACAGTTATTGATTGTATCAGTTCATTATCTGAATAAATTTTAAAAAAACTCGGACTTTCAGATCGGGCAGCAACAGATGTTCTGATAGAAATATCTTCTGATGTTACAATATCAGGAAAATCAAAAGAATATTCACGTTCTGTTGAAAGATCAAAAACTTCGCCGTACCACTCTTTTCCTGAGCTTATCAGGTTAACTGATTCTTCGTCATGAAAAACATGATCTGTAAATTTTGTAACAGTATTTGTATGTTCAAGAGTTGAAGATTGCTGCGTTTGTAATCTTTTCCCGACACCAATATCAGTGTTAATAAAATAATATGTGTAGTCTGAGTAAATATTTGTTTTATGAACAAAATTTCCTTGAAAGGGATTATAATCCCATACATGCGCCGATTCGCCATAAAATAAAATATAGTCGCTTTGATTGAATTTTCCATCTTCTTCACCATGAACAAAAATCGCATTTTCAATAAGGTCATCGTCAATTTCTATATGATTTGCTTCCGGCAACATTCCACCCCCGTTACCATAAATTCTGATATTTCGCGGATCAACAGACCCTGCATCAATACCCATATTTACGAGTTCCGAGTAAGTGATTTTATATATTCCATTTTCCGAAACTTTTACTTTATACCAATTTCCTGATGACAAAACAGAGTTTTCCCTGTAATTTTGTATCATGAATTCCTTTTCGGGAATTTTGTTTTTAGCAATATTTAGATCAAAAGAAATCAGTTTTTCATAATTACCGGTAGAAATATTTTTCCGTAAAGGAATAATAAATATTTCACAAAAAAACTGCTTTCGTGCTGTAGTAATAGAAGTTTTAATAATTATCGAATCCTTAATATTTAACATTGAGGGTACATCAACTATCTCGTTTTCTGCTAAAGGCAGATATTTAGCATTTTGGATATTGGCTTCCACTTCAAAATTTCGTGATGGCAAAGCTATTCTTTCGTAAAATACCGGCAGATCTTTAAATTCATCAATGAAAATTGCATCTGAAAAATTCAGTTTTTTCTGATATTCATTTTCATAAACTTTATATTGTATTGATTTTTTCCAGATGATTTTTTTTGATAACGTCTGACTCTCACTTTGGTAGGCACTGAAGAGAAATAAACCCAAAAATATCAAGTAAATAAATTGTTTTTTCATGCAAAATAATTTTGTATCACAATAACGCAATAAATAAATAAAAAGTATTAATTTTTCTTTGAAAATAAAATTTAAAATAGAAAAACAATTGTAATTTAAAAAATGTTCGTATAATTGTAAACTCAAATTAAAATGAGATATGCAAAAAAAAATTCAAATATTATTATTGCTGACTCTAACAATATTCATGAGTAGAGCTGTGTTTTCTCAAGATGCTTCCTTTTCTCAATTTTATGCAAATCCTCTTTTTTTGAATCCTGCACTAACAGGATCAACGGATTGTGGACGTTTTAATTTGAATTATCGCAATCAATGGCCATCACTCAATAATGCATTCATCACTTATAGTGCTTCTTACGATCAAAATATTCCATCTTTATCAAGTGGTATTGGATTTTCAGTTATTGGTGATAATAGCGGCAATAATGCAATTTCCACAAACATTATTAGTGGATTTTACTCTTATAAGTTACAGATAAATAATTCAATATTAATAAGTGCCGGATTTCAAGCTTCATATTATCAAAAAAAGTTAGATTGGAATAATTTAATTTTCGGAGACCAGATAGATCCCGGTACAGGAAATATAAGTCCTACCAGCAACGAACCTCAGCCGGGCAGTCTTAATAAATCCTTTGTTGATTTCTCAAGCGGATTTATGATTGGATACCTTGATAAATTTTTTGCCGGTGTAGGAGTTCATCACTTAACACAACCCGAAAACGGATTTTATGATAATACCAACAGCACACTATCAATGAAAATAACTGTTCATGGAGGTACTATTATTAATCTTTCACAAGGAACGATTGGCGGAGCAGGCTCTGAGGACATTATTCTTCGTCCAAACATTCTTTATCAACAACAAGCAGAATTTCACCAGATGAACATAGGTGCATATTTAAGTAAATATCCTTTTGTTGGGGGTTTATGGTTCCGTCATAATTTTGAAAATGCTGATGCAGCTATTATTCTTTTAGGATTTCAACATAATCGTTACAGGATTGGATATAGCTACGATTTTTCATTATCAAAACTTAGCGGTAATAGCGGCGGTGCACATGAAATATCCTTTGCATGGGAATTTTGCATTTATAAAGGTAAAAAAAGAAGACATATAAAGGCAATAAAAGCACCTACATTTTAGTTAATAACAAAAACAATTAATAAAACTTCGAAAGAAAATGATCAAGTACAGCAAAATTTTAACTGCAATCACCATTATAGCTTTATTTACTATGGCAACATCATGTACTACACATGAAGCTTCACATAGCACAGGCTGGGATTATAATAATTCCGAAAATGGCGGATTTGAGGTAACATTACAAGTTGAACAAGAAACAGGACCGGGTCTCATATTTATTGAAGGTGGTACTTTTGTTATGGGTTCAACTCAGGAAAGAGTAATGTATGACTGGGATAATATCCCAAGAAAAGTTACGGTTCCTTCCTTTTATATGGACGAAACGGAAGTTAGTAACCTTGATTATCTGGAATATTTGTATTGGTTAAGTCGTGTATTTGGCGAAGATTACCCTGAAGTATATAAGAATGCTCTGCCTGATACTCTGGTTTGGCGTAGTCAACTGGCTTATAACGAACCTTTGGTTGAAACTTATTTTCGTTATCCATCATACCATAATTACCCGGTAGTTGGTGTTAGTTGGGTACAAGCTTGTGAATATTGTAAATGGAGATCTGATAGGGTAAATGAATTGCGGTTAATCGAAGCAGGTGTTCTTGACTGGGATCCTGATCAGAAGAATAAAGAAAACTTCAATACCGAAGCATATCTTGCCGGACAATATGATGGACTTATTCTTGATGGAAAAGAAAATCTTGATCCAACCGGAACAGATATCCGTAAAGTACAAATTGAAGATGGGATATTATTACCAAATTATAGACTTCCTACCGAAGCTGAATGGGAATATGCTGCACTTGGACTTGTTGGAAATACTCTTTACGAAAGAGTTGTTGAAAGAAGAACATACCCATGGAACGGACATTATACAAGAACCGATGACAATAAATATTATGGAAGTTTTGTAGCTAACTTCAAAAGAGGCGAAGGTGATTATATGGGTGTTGCCGGTAGCTTAAATGATGGAGCTGATATTCCTGCTCCGGTTGGCTCATATTGGCCAAATGATTATGGATTGTACAATATGGGTGGAAATGTTAGCGAATGGGTGTTGGATGTTTATAGACCCCTCTCTTTCGAAGATGTAGATGATTATAGTCCATTCCGTGGTAATATATTTACAAAGAAAAAAGTTAATTTTGAAGATATGCTTGTAGAAAAAGATAGCCTTGGTAGAATTCAATACGAAGAAGTTACAGATGAAGAAAATCTTACAAGAAGAAATTATCGTAAAGCAAATAATATTAATTATCGTGATGGCGACCAAATGTCTATTATATCAAATAGTTGGTTAGGAGATCCCGGTAAATCAAATTTGACAAACGAAATGTATGAATACAGTATAACTACTCTTATTTCAGATCACTCAAGAGTATATAAAGGTGGTTCATGGATGGATCGTGCGTACTTTATGAGTCCCGGCGAAAGAAGATATATGGACCAAAATGAAGCATCCAATTCTATTGGATTTAGATGTGCTATGGATCGTTTGGGAAGTCCTAATCCCGGAAGATAATATATTTTGAAAAAATAATGAAACCCTGTTCCATGTTTGGAATGGGGTTTTTTTTATTGCTTAATTTTTTTTATTTAAAAATTATTGAAGTTACTCGCATAATTATTTTTTATAAGTTTGTATAAATTTATTTATTATTCCAGACTAATGATAGGAAAATCAAAATACTTATACGCTTTAGTTTTGATAGTTCTGTTTCTTCCCGCACTTCAGAATAGATTCCCTATTTTTAAAGTTACTCCTCTGGAGGGTGCTTTTAATAAATCGGAAAAACCAAAGTATTTGAAAGAGGATTGGTATTCGGGAAAATTTCAACAAAATTATGTTGATTTTCTTGAAGATAATATTGGTTTTAGAAGTTTGTTTGTGAGAATGAGTAATCAATTGGATTATAGTTTTTTTAATGAACTAAATGCAGAAGGAATAATTTGTGGAAAGAATGATGTTTTTTTTGAAGAAGATTACATTAAAGAATATAATGGTGATTATTTTATTGGGAAAGATGCCATTGAAAAAAAACTTAAACATTTGAAGTTTATTCAGGAAAAATTGAATGAAAAAGGAATAGATCTGATCACAATTTTTGAACCCGGTAAAGCTTCATTTTATCCCGAACTAATTCCTGATAAATTTAATATCTCAGAAAAAAAAATATCAAATTATGATTTGTATAGTATGCAGGCTAATGAATTTGGAATAAATAATATCGACTTGAACAAGTATTTTCTTTCCATAAAAGATACTTGCAAATATTTGTTGTATCCAAATTGCGGAACACATTGGAGTACCTATGGAATGTATCTCGCTGCTGATACTTTAATGAAATTTATCGAATATCAAAGAGAAATTGATCTTCCTGAAATTGAATTGAAATCTTTGGAATTGACAAATAAACCAAGATTTTCGGATAATGATCTGGAGAAAACCATGAATTTGATATTTTCAATTTCTCAACCGGAATTAGCATATCCTGAGTTAGTATTTATTGATAATGAGTTAAAAACAAAACCTGATGTTTTAATTATCGGTGATAGTTATTATTTTAATATTCATGTTTCTGATATTCCCAAAAATGTATTTAGTTCCGAATCTTTCTGGCTTTATAATAAATCGGTTTACCCCGAAACTTATTTTAAAAATCTTCCTGTCAAATCCTTAAACCTGAAAGAAGAAATTGAAAAACGTGATGTTATTTTATTAATGATAACAGAAAGATTTATGCACAGTTTTTTGTGGGGATTTATTGAAAATGTTTACAAATTATACCAACCTGCCTACAAAGAAGATCCGGCTTTTAATTATGAAAATAGAATAAGAAATTTCGAGCCATGGTTTAAAAAAGCTTTTTCCCAATCAAAAAATGAAAATAAAAGTTTATCAAAGATGATTACCGAAACGGCTGAACATGAGGTGGCTTCACATTTTAAGGAATCAGAAAATACAAATGGGGATGATTATATTAAATTTATAGAATGGTTTCTCAGAAATGATAAAAAATGGGTAAGCAATCTTATTAATTCGGCTAAAGAAAAACAGATTGATCCTGATAGTTTTATTTATGAAAATGCAGTTTATATTTATAAAACTATTCATACAAAAAAGGATAATTCATTTGTTGTATTCAGGAAACCAGAAAGGTTTTATAAGCAGGATATGATTAGCTATTTTGAGTGGACTATCAAAAATGATGAAAAATGGTATAATGATTTAGTTGAAAAATCTTTAAAAGAAAATAAGAATATTGATGATATTATCCATGAAAATGCTGTGTGGGTGTTTAATAACAAAGATTCGGAAAAATAAATTTAATTAATTTTTACAAAATATATGGTTTATTTTAATTTATTTAATTTATCTTTGATACAACTTAATTATTAACCAAAAACAAAACAAGTATGAAAAACACATTTTATTTTTTAATGCTGTTGGCAATTGTTAGCCTTTTATCATCAAGTTGTGCAACAATCATTGGCGGAAGTAAATATTACGCTCATGTGAAAGTAAAAAACCATCCAAATGCAAATATTGAATACAAGGAAGCTTATCAAGGTTCAGGTAATGCAGTTATAAAAGTTAAAAGAGCTGAAGCAAACAGGTTTTCTATTACCATTAAAGAAGATGGTTGCGAAGAACAAACAGTTAATTTCACTCAAAGAAGTTTCCGGGGTTGGGCTTTTGCCGGAACAATATTAGGATGGACAGGACTTTATAATGGGATTCCATTACCTTGGGGTATTGCTGTTGACGCAGCCACAGGTGCTCTTTGGAAACCAAATGAATATGAAGTAGGCGTAAATAAAATTGATTACAAACATTACAACTATATAATTAATTATTCTGGTTGTAAGGATAAAACTAAACAAACAGAAGAATAGGTTTTATATAAATAGCGAGAGGAAGTTTTGTCATCCTCTCGCTATTTGTTATTAATGGAATAATCCACTTTTGAGTCCACTCCAAAAAGTATTTTTTAGCCACTAAAACACAAATTCACTAAATTTCACTAAAATTATTTTATTGATATTCTTTGTTTTGTGGATTTTCGTGTTTTGGTGTTTTTGTGGCATTTTTTATTTTTTGACTTTTCGGAGTGGACTCACTTTTCATTTTTGGATAACAAAAACTACCTCACCAAAGTAACAGTTCCTTTTTTAGTAATCACTTTTCCAGTTTTATTAGATTCACCAAAATCAGTATGTTTTATTACCCAGATATAAACACCAATTGGAGCGGGTTTTCCATTAATAGTTCCGTCCCAGCTATTATTAATATCGGTTGATTCAAATATTTTATTCCCCCATTTTGTATAAATATGCATCTGAAAATCTATCAAATGCGAAGGAAGAGTAATTACTTTAAATTTATCATTTCCATGAATGCTGTTTGGATTAAATGCGTTAGGTAAAAATACTTTTGGCTGAATAACTTCTAAAAGTATTTTGTCCGACTTAGCGGGATTTGGAAAAGTACAAGGTGCTGATGAGGTAACAATACAGTTTACAAAACTTGTACTGTATATTTTGGAAGAAATAAATGTACTGTCGAAACCTTCTTGCCAGCTTTCATTTTCAACAGTCCAATTATACAAAGCATCATTACTTGCTCCTTCTGCTGAAGCAATAAATTCTACAACATCGCCAGGAAAAATCTGACTTTCTGATGCAGAAATACTTACATACATTTGATAAGTTTGGAAGATTTCAATCTCAATTTCGCTTGTATCAGAACAGTTGTAAGGAGGGTCTTTTATAGCAATCAGAGTGTAAGTTCCTGCATCTGATAATGAAACATTGTTTATAACAGGATTTTGTTCGGTACTTGTAAATCCATTTGTTCCTTGCCAGAAATAAAAATCCGCTCCATAAAAATCGCAATTAAGATGCAGATTATCTTCGGTACAGATAGGAGGAGTATTTGCTGTTGCTGTAACATTAACCGGTGTGCCAACATTAATAATTTGATGAGGTCCACTAATACATTCACAAGTATTTTCATCTGTAACAGTAAGTGTATATATTCCGGCAAAAACATTAAGCAAATCAACATTTTCTCCAATGGTATTGCCTCCGGCATCTTTCCATTTATATTCAAATGTAAAAGGATTAGGTCCTGAAGCTGACAAACCTGTAATACTCCCATTACTTTTTCCACATGTAGTAATACTGATTTCTAAATTATTTTCATTAATTTCGGGTGGATATATATCAACATAAAAAGGAAATTGACCTGTAAGTATATTATTTCCACAGGCATCAGAAATTTCTGAGTATTGATCAATATTTAAAGAGAATGTTCCGCCAACCAAAAATGGCGGGTCAATAGTAAGAGTATATGTTCTTTCCATTTCTCCTCCTACATCACAAGCTTCACCATAAATATTTGTAATAGTGTAAGGGCCACCCGGTCCGGTAAGATTAATAGATGTAGGTGTAACCGAAACACACATTACATTTTCAGTAAATTTAAATTCAAGAGTATTAACATTGCAAGTAATATCATTGCTAAATATCTGACTTACTTCCGGTCGAATATTATCATATATAACTGCTGTTGATGCACTAAAATCTAGTTTAAATCCACCATTTGCACCGGCACTCATCCAATTACTTACACATAAAACATAAGTTTTTCCTTCAGTTACAGGAATGTTTGCATTCCATTTATTTGTTGGTCCGCAATTATTACAATTAGTTGTTCCTCCATTTGAAGAACTTACGCCTGTTGATCCATGATAACCCTCACCCCCTGCAGCATTACAACTTGATTGTATAACCATATATTGAGAATAAATATCCTCGCATTCGTGGGAAGTTAAATCATAAACTGCCCAATCATAGTCATCTGTTGCAACATCGGGTATTATGCTAAAACTTAATAAGCCGGCTTCTTGAATTGTGAAAATATACCAGACAGAATTTTGTTCACCATCCATACAGCTTCCGGGACAATCATACTCACAGTCACCGGGAGTAATAAAAATCTCATTTGGGTAATTACCGGTTCCGGAATATACATTAGGTTCAATATAAATATCCTGGCAAACAGGAATAGCCCCAAGACAGTCCTGGATTGTTGGAGTTTGAGAAATTGCAGTATTAATAAAAGTTGTTAATAATAATAACAGTAGATTTTTTAGGAATCTTTTGATGATCCCTCGTAATTTTATATTATTCGTGATTTTAGCAGATATCTTGTTTATTGCTTTCATAAACAGTAAAATCTAAAATTACAAAAAGAATAAATTTGACAAAAATTACCTAACCAAAGTAACCGTTCCTTTTTTGGTTACTACTGTACCGGCTTCGTTAGATTCGCCAAAATCAGAATATTTTACTACCCATACATAAACACCGGCAGGAGCTGGTTCTCCATTTATAGTTCCATCCCAACCTATATTGTTATCATTAGTATTAAATATTTTTTGTCCCCATTTAGTATAAATATACATTTGGAAGTCAATCAAATTAGAAGTAAGTGTTTTTGCTTTAAATATTTCATTTCCATGAATACTGTTCGGATTAAATGAGTTAGGTAAAAATACTCTTGCTTGTAATACTTCTAAAAGCAGATTATCTGACTGAGCAGGGTTTGGAAAAGTACAAGGTGCTGATGAAGTTACTATACAGTTTACATAACTGGTATTGTATATTTCATTAGAAATAAAAGTGCTGTCATAATCTTCCTGCCAGATATCATTTTCAACTGTCCACACATATAAAGCACCGTTGCCGGCTTCCGGTGCAGAAGCAGTAAATTCAACTAATTCGCCCGGAGATATAGGGTTTTGTGATGCAGAAATATTAACATCTAATTCATGTCTTTGCAAAACTTCTATTTCAATTTCGCTTGTATCTGCACAGTTATATGGAGTTGTTGTAGCAATAAGAGTGTATGTTCCGGCATCTGTTAAAGCAATATTATTGATAACAGGATTTTGCTCATTACTAGTATATCCATTTGGACCTTGCCATAAATAATTTGCTCCATTAAAATTGCAATTCAATAATAAATTATCCTCAGAACAAACAGGCGTATTTCCTGTAGCCGTAACAATAATCTGTGCTCCCATGTTTTCCAGAATAATCGGATTATCAGGATAAGGCATAATACAATCATAATCATCTTTAACCAAAACATTATAAGTTCCGGATGAAAGATTTTCAAATAAACCATTATCTGTCCATAAAGTATCAACATCAATGGAATACCACCTGTTACCATATCCTCCGATAGCATTAATTTCAATTGTTCCGTTATTAAGTTCGCAAGTTGGATTTTGTGAATTAACAGCATTTAAAGTAACTCCACCAATATTAATTATTTCGTAAGGTCCAAGAATAACTTCACAATCATTTTCATTATTTATTTTAAGAGAATAATTTCCGGGACCAACATTAAAAAGGTCAACGGAATTTCCCATAATGTTACTAAATTCATCAGTCCATTCAAAAGTAAGTCCATTTCCGCCGACAAGAATATTTGTTATTGAGCCTGTATTTTCGTTGCAAGATGCATTTGAAATATCCATATTAATTTCATCAATAACAGGGCCCGGTTTATCTTCAATAGTAAAAGGACTTGAAAATGCTTCACAGGAATTTTCATCAAAGACTTTTAAAATGTAAGTTCCATCCGGCATATTTATTAAATCAACTTCGGTTCCGATAACATTACTGTTGTCATCAATCCACTCATAAGAAAGTGTTGTTGAACCTGTTGCCTCAATGCCTGTTATAGAACCATCATTCATTCCACAGTAATTATCTGTAATTATCATATTAGTAACATCAATAACAGGTGCGCCTTCATCGTTAATTTGATATGGTCCGCCAAAAGACTCACAAGTATTCTCATCTCTAACAGTAAGGGTATATAGTCCGGCAGAAACATTAATGAGATCAAGGTCAGTTCCGACTATATTTCCGGCATCAGTCCATTCATAAGTAAATGGAGGTGTGCCTGTAATTACCAAACCCGTTATTGTTCCATTACTTTGCCCGCATGTAGAATTACTTATTTCCATGTTGCTTTCATCAATTTCGGGTGCACCGAGATCAATATCAAAAGGAAACTGTTGTGGTAGTGCTATATTTCCACATGCATCAGAAATTCCTGAGAATTGAACTACGTTTAAAGAGTATGATCCGTTAACTGAGAATGGCGGGTCAATAGTAAGGGTATAAGTGTTTTCCATTTCTCCTCCTACATCACATGTTTCCCCAAAAACATTTGTAATAGTGTAAGTACTACCCGGACCGGTAAAATTAAGAGATGTGGGTGTAACCGAAGCACACATCACATTTTCAGTAAACTTAAATTCAAAAGTACTATCACTACAAGTAATATTATTATTATAAACATGACTTATCTCAGGACGAACATTATCGTAAATAACTGCTGTTGAAGCACTAAAATTTAGTGTAAATCCACCATTTGCACCGGCACCCATCCAGTTACTTACGCAAAGAACATAAGTTTTTCCACTAATTACTGAAATATTTGCATTCCATTTATTTGTTGATCCGCAATTACTACAATTTGTTGTTCCTCCATTTGAAGAACTTACTCCTGTCGATCCCTGATAACCCGGACCTCCTGCAGCATTACAACTTGACTGCATACTCATATATTGAGAATAAATATCCTCACATCTGTATAAAGTTATATCATATACCGCCCAGTCATAATCATCTGTTGCAACATCGGGTATGATGCTAAAACTTAATAAACCGGCTTCTTGTATTGTAAAAATATACCAGACAGAATTTTGTTCACCGTCCATACAACTTCCCGGGCAATCATAAGTACAATCACCCGGAGTATTATAAATTTCGTTAGTGTAATTACCGGTTCCACTATAAACATTCGGTTCGTAATAAATATCCTGGCAAACAGGAATAGCCCCAAGACAATCTTGAACGGTTGGGGTTTGTGAAATTGCCGTATTTATATATGCTGTTAATATTATTAGTAGTAGAGGTTTAATGACTTTGATAATTGTTCCTTGTGTCTTCATTTTGTTAATGCTTATGATTTTAACAGATATTTTGCCTATTACTTTTATAATATTGAAAAACTAAAAGTACAAAAATATTTAACATGACAAAATCATCTCACCAAAGTAACCGTTCCTTTTTTGGTTACTACTGTACCGGCTTCGTTAGATTCGCCAAAATCAGAATATTTTACTACCCATACATAAACACCGGCAGGAGCTGGTTCTCCATTTATAGTTCCATCCCAACCTATATTGTTATCATTAGTATTAAATATTTTTTGTCCCCATTTAGTATAAATATACATTTGGAAGTCAATCAAATTAGAAGTAAGTGTTTTTGCTTTAAATATTTCATTTCCATGAATACTGTTCGGATTAAATGAGTTAGGTAAAAATACTCTTGCTTGTAATACTTCTAAAAGCAGATTATCTGACTGAGCAGGGTTTGGAAAAGTACAAGGTGCTGATGAAGTTACTATACAGTTTACATAACTGGTATTGTATATTTCATTAGAAATAAAAGTGCTGTCATAATCCTCTTGCCAAATATCATTTTCAACTGTCCAAACATATAAAGCATCGTTGCCGGCTTCTAATGCCAAAGCAGTAAATACTATTGTTTCGCCCGGAGATACAGGGTTTTTTGAGACAGAAATACTAACACCCAAATTATATCTTTGCAGAACTTCAATTTCAACTTCGCTTGTATCTGCACAGTTGTATGGAAATGTTGTGGCAATAAGAGTGTAAGTACCGGAATTTGTTAGAGCAACATTATCAATAACAGGATTTTGTACGGTATCTGTATATCCGTTCGGACCTTGCCATGAATAATCATCCGCTCCATCGAAATCGCAATTAAGTAATAAATTATCCTCCGAACAAACCGGAGTATTTCCTGTTGCTGTAACAATAACCTGTGCTCCCATATTTTCCAAGATTATTGGATTATTTGTGGAAGGCATGAGGCAATTATAGTCATCTTTAACCAAAACATTATAAGTTCCGGGTGAAAGATTTTCAAATAAACCATTGTCTGTCCAGATAGTATCAACATCAATAGAATACCATCTATTACCATATCCTCCGTTAGCACTAATTTCTATAGATCCGTTGTTTAGCTCACAAGTTGGATTTTGTAAAACAACAGAATCTAATGCAACTCCCCCGATGTTAATTACTTCGTAAGGTCCGAGAATAACTTCACAATTATTTACATTATTTGTTTTGAGAGAATAATTTCCCGGTCCAACATCTAAAAGGTCAACGGAA
>JAIORY010000286.1 GCA_021107915.1 Bacteroidales bacterium
TGGGTAATGGATGAATATCAATTAAAAAATGAAAAAAACCAATTATTAGATTATTATGAAAAATTCTGGCATCCTTTGCCACATGCATGCTCCGGAACAAGATGGAAATATCAATACAACGATTTTGATAGTATAATTGAATATAAATTGCAGGGATGGAACTTATATACTAATTATTGGACTGATGTTAATAAAACTTGTTATACATATGATACAAACCATTTTCTTTTTGAGAAAATATATTATTTTAATTGGAATGACAGTATTCAAATATGGATCAATAAAACAAAATGGAATTATTATTATGAAAATAATTTAAACAACATGTGTATGATTTACGCGTGGAATAACAATGAAAACCAATGGGAAATACTATGGAAACGTCTTCATCATTATGATGATTCAAACAGGCTTAATCAAATTACATATATGGGAATGAAGTTTGATTCATCTTGGTATAATTACAATAGAAAAACTTATATTTACAATGATTGTAACAAAGTAATATGTCTAAGTGAGAATAAATATGATACAATTATTCAATCTTGGATTCCAAAATACATAAATACTTGGGAATTTGAAAATGATTCTATTTTAAAACAATTTGAAAGAATTCACTGGAGAGTTGATACCGGAATATGGGAAAATGTTAATAAATTGCTCTATAACTATGATGATGATCAAAACTTAAAATATATCTTACGTCAAAATGGATTATGGAGTGATTGGAGAAATAATAGGCAATATAATTTTGATTATAACGAATTAGGGCAACATATTTATTGGGATGATGATCAATGGAAGATTGGTACAGATACTGGTTATTGGCAACATTACCAGCGTGAAGATTATTTTTATGATATCAATGTTTATATACCTGATAATTATAAAAAGTTCAGTGATTTTATGATATTATTCCCAAATCCTACATCTAATAAACTTACAGTCCAATTTGTTAATAACAATTTTGGATCTCATATAACTTTGCTTAATTCTACAGGGAAATTATTAAAATCAGAATTTACGGATAATCAGAAATTATCTATTGATTTCTCCGGCTATTCATCTGGATTATATATACTAAATTGTAAACAAGGTAAACATATAGAAACTTTCAAAATCATAAAAAAATAAAATCATAACCAATCATAATAATCATAAAAATCAGTGTACTATTTTTTTTGTTTTGTCCGTCTCCGATCCAATTTCCCATTTGCTGTGTATAAAAATTCATCTATAAAACAAATCTCTTTTGGAACTTCGTGGGGCTTTAAAATCTTTTTCAGGAAGTTGAATAATTTTTTGATTTCTACTTTATTCTTTGCTTTTCCTTCAATCAATAAAATGATTTTCTCACCAAATTTTGTATCTGGCAAGGAAGTAATAAAAAATTTATCAGAAATTAAACTTTCAATTTTTCTTTCAATATCTTCGGGAAATATTTTTATCCCTCCCGAATTGATCACATTGTCGTATCTGCCGGTAATTATAAATTTATCTTTCCCTGATATTTCTGCTACATCATTTGTTTTCAGTTCTCCGGCAAAAAGAGCGGGTGCTTTAATTACCAGACAATCTCTGTTGTCAATACCAATTTCAATCTCGGGCAAGCATTTAAAACTTTCCTCTTTGTTTGCACCATTCAGCTTTCTCATTGCAATATGAGTGATGGTCTCGGTCATTCCGTAGGTCAGGTAGGTTTTGTTTTTCAGAACGGAGATTTTTTGTTCAAGAGATTGATGAACAGGGCCGCCACCAATAATCAGGTTTTTAATATTGTTAAGTTTTTTGATTCCGTCTTTTTCAAGTAAGACATTAAAAACCTGTGCAGGAACCATTGCTGCAAAATCAAATTTTGAATCAATGTTTTGAAGGGGGTTTCCTGCGGGTTCTACAGGAATAATATCTAAGCCGAGAGTAAAAGCTCTAACAACCATCATTTTCCCGGCAATAAATTTTGTAGAAAGACATAATAATGCTTTGTTGCCTTCTTTTAATTTCAGGAATTTCCCCGTCATTATTGCACTCCTGACCATCTTTTCTTTTTCAAGTTTTATGATCTTTGGTTTTCCGGTCGAGCCTGATGTGCTAACTGTTATTGAATCCTCATCACCGATCCATTCAATAATAAAATTATATAAGGAAACTTCCCAATCTAAAATGCTATCTTTTTTAAGTTCAGAATTACAAAAATTAATAAGCATATCCTTTTCCAGAAACTTACCATTAATTGTCAGACTTTTTTTAAAATCAAACATCTGTTTTTTTTTGATTTTCTTATATATATTTTTTGCCGCGAATGCGCGAATAGAAAAATAAAATTTGCGTATTCACGGTTTTAATAATTTCTATTAGCACTACTAACTTATCAGTCCTTTCAAATCCCAACTTCTTCCCACATCATAAAACAAATTCTGTCCTTGCAAAAATAAAGGAGAATCAAAATTATTAATAAAAAGACTTCCTGTTCCTAAACCCTGAAAAGCAGGATTTTTAAGCGTAAAAGTCCATTGTGCAATTGCGTTTAATCCAATATTTGATTCAAGTGCTGAAGTAATCCACCATGAAATTTTATTTTCTTTTGCAATTTTAATCCATTCTTCACTTCCTGAAAATCCACCAACTAAACTTGGTTTTAAAATAATATATTGCGGCCGGATGGTTTCCAATAATTTTTGTTTTTCGTTAATATCAAATATTCCTATCAATTCTTCGTCAAGGGCAATTGGCAAAGGAGAGTTTAAACATAATTTAGCCATTTCTTTATGTTGACCTGATTTTATTGGTTGTTCAATAGAATGAAGTTTATGATCAGAAAGTCGTTTAAGTTTTTCGAGAGCTTCATCAGGTGAAAATGCACCATTTGCATCTACTCTTATTTCAATATCATTTTCTGAAAATTCGCGTCTGATCAGTTTAATTAGTCTCATTTCTTCTTCAAAATCAATTGCTCCTATTTTAATTTTGATACAGAGGAAACCATCTTTAAGTTTTTGATTTACTTGATTTTTCATCAAGCTAAATGAATCCATCCAAATTAATCCGTTGATCGGGATTGAAACATTTCCTTTTGTGAATTCCGATGGAAAGATTATTCTTTTGCCTTTGTTTTTAAGATCGAGTAAAGCAGTTTCTAAACCGAATTTTATTGATGGGAATTTTGTTAAACCTTCCTCAATCCAGTATTTATTTGCTGAAATGCTTTCACAAACTTCTTTCAACTTTTCTTCATAATCAGGTCTGTCATCGGCACTTAATCCACGAAAAAGTCCACATTCGCCAATGCCTTTAATTTTTGGATTAATATCATCATAAACAAAAATAAACCAAGTTTCCTTTTCGTTAAGAATACCTCTGGATGTCCCTCCCGGAGTTTTAAATTTGAGAAAATATTTTTTATAGCTTGCTTTTAGCATTATTAACTTAGTGTTCGTACTTAAAGTCAGTGTTTAGTTCAGAATGTTCGAGTTCGAGGCTTGCGAAGTCTTTAAAACAGGAGTTTACTTTTGTAATCGACTGTTTTAAAGACAAGCATAACGAAGAAATCGGACATTCTGGACAAACACTAAATAATTAATCCAATCCCAAAAGTAATAGAAAATAATAAGGTAGTCAAGGCAAGGCGTTTTAGAAAGGGATCTAATTTGACGGGTTCTGTATTTTTCAAAACTTTATTCAAATCATAAAATAAAATAGGAATTGTAATTAGAAACAAGAATTGAAAAGGTGAGTTGTAATTTAAAAGCATAAAAACAACAGCACTTACGAGCGCACCAAGGATAAGAAAAGCATGATAATATTTCGCTGTTTTAATTCCAAACTTCACAACTAAAGTATTTTTACCGGAGATTTTATCATTTTCCCTGTCACGCATATTATTAAGATTTAAAACTCCGGCACTTAAAAACCCAATTGAAATTGCAGGCAATAAAATTTCAATTCTAAGAAAATGCGTGTTTAAAAAATAAGTGCCGAGAACGCCGGTCAATCCAAAGAAAATGAAAACAAAAAAATCACCTAAGCCAAAATAACCGTAAGCTTTTTTCCCGACTGTATATTTAATTGCGGCTGCCATTGCACCTAATCCAATAACAAAAAATAATATTCCGAAAGAAAAAGATAAGGATTTAGTGCCTTCATAAATAAGCCAAATTCCAAAAACTAAAGACAAAATGGAAGTGATAATTATTCCTTTAATCATTGCTGAAGAAGAAATTTTCCCTCCCTGAAGTGTTCTTTCAGGTCCAATTCGATTTTTATTATCAGCACCACTTTTAAAATCTCCATAATCATTTGCGAGGTTTGAAAGAATTTGAAGAAAAGTTGTAGTAATCACAGCCAAAAGAGTAACAAGAAAATTGAATTTCCCATCAAAAAAAGCCAGGCATCCTCCAACAATAATACTTGAAAGAGCGAGAGGCAAAGTCCTTAATCTGAGAGCTTGTATCCAATGTTTAATATTGGGCATATTATGGGAATTTTGGATATTTTCCGAAGTCGGGATCACGTTTTTCGAGAAATGCTTTTTTCCCTTCCTGAGCTTCTTCGGTCAGGTAATATAAAAGGGTTGCATTTCCGGCAAATTCCTGTAATCCTGCTTGTCCGTCGAGTTCGGCGTTTAATCCCAGCTTTATCATCCTAAGTGCCATCGGACTGTGTTGCATCATGGTTTTAGCCCATTCCACAGTTTCGTCTTCGAGTTTGTCAAATGGAACAACTTTATTTACCAAGCCCATTTCCTCAGCTTCTTTTGCAGAATATTGTTTGCACATAAACCAAATTTCTCTTGCTTTTTTCTGACCGACGATGCTTGCGAGATAAGAAGACCCGAAACCTGCATCAAAACTTCCCACTTTTGGTCCGGTTTGCCCGAAGATGGCGTTTTCAGAGGCAATCGTCAAATCGCAAACTACATGCAAAACATGACCTCCGCCAATTGCATAACCATTCACCATGGCGATAACCGGTTTTGGTAAAGACCTGATTTGTTTTTGTACATCAAGAACATTTAGTCGGGGAATTCCATCTTTTCCAATATAACCACCTTTGCCTTTAACGTTTTGGTCGCCACCGCTGCAAAAAGCTTTGTCGCCTTCGCCTGTAAAAACCACCACATTTATTTTCTGATCTTCGCGGCAGATGAGCATTGCATTGCTCATTTCGGTAGTTGTGGTTGGAGTAAAAGCATTATAATATCTTGGACGATTAATTGTAATTTTTGCTATTCCTTCAAAAAATTCAAATTTTATTTCTTCGTATTTTTTTATTGTTTCCCAATTTCTTTTTGATGACATTTTCAAAATTGTTTTAAATGTTTAAAATAATTTTTTAGAATAATTGCATTTTCTTTTTGTGGTGTTTTGATTTCAAGAATTGCAGCTTTTTCTTGTGGTTTGTAAAAATCAACAAGAGCTTTTTCAAGTTCTTTCTGATCATTTGCTCTGAAATAATTTACATTAAATGTTTTTGCAATATTTTCGGCATTGGTGTTATGTTCTGCTACAAAAAACTCTTCTAATTCTTTGGTTTCAGAAGGTCCGTCGATAAACCTAAAAATACCACCGCCACCATTATTAATTATAATTATCTTCAAATTTTTGCTCACATATTTGTTCCATAATCCATTTGAATCATAAAAAAATCCAAGATCGCCAACAATAAGTGTTGTTGGTTTGTTGGTTGAAAATGATGCTCCCACAGCAGTAGAAACTGTTCCGTCAATTCCTGATGTTCCTCGGTTGCTGTTGAAAGTTAATTGCTTTTGAAATTTGAAAAGCTGGGCATATCTCACGGGGGTGCTGTTTCCCATTTGCAGATTGCTGTTTTCGGGGATTGCTTTTAAAATCGTTTCAAAAACTTTTAAATCAGAAAATATACATTCTGATAAAAATTTGTCATGAATTTTATCAATTTCAATATCTCTGCTTTTCCATGTCCTGAAATATTCTCCTTGCTGATGTTTGATATGATCTGTAAGCTGACTGAAAAAATCCACAGGAGTTAATGGAATATTTGTAGTTAAACTCTGATAAGTATCGAGATGCAAATCAGCCGGATCAACGTGCCAATGTTCAATAGCTTTGTTTTTTCTCAGAAAAGCTTTTATCTTTTTAGAGATTACCTGTGTTCCGACAGTTATTAATAATTCCGGTTGAAAATCATTTTCTTCTTCTTTTGAAATTGTTGTTATTATTCGGTCGATACACGGAAGAAAATTATTGTAATTAAGATTTGATGTTGTTTCAGTTAAAATGACTGTTGTTTCATCGTGCGAAATATCAGCCAAAAGTTGATTCAATTTTGGAGAAGGTTCAAGCAATCCTGTGAGAATTAATTTCTTACTGTATTTATTCCATTTTCCGGCAAGGATTTCAATTTGTTTTTCTGTAAGTTTTGTTTTCGTGATGGCTGTCTCAATAATTTTAGGCTTTCTGATTTTTTCATCAAAGCCTTCATACAAAGGTTCTGTAAAAGGAATATTAATATGAACCGGTCCCTTATCGGGAAACTGACAAGTATTTATTGCTTCGGAAATTATCCTGTCATTATACCAAAGATCATCCTCAGAAGTAATTTTTTGTGGAAGCTGAAAGGATTTTTTAATATAATTTGTAAAGATATTTTTTTGTCTTATCGTCTGGCTGTCTGCCTGGTCAATCCATTCGACCGGACGATCTGCCGTTAAAACCAATAAAGGGATTTTTTGATAAAATGCTTCTGCAATTGCAGGTGCATAATTTAAAGTAGCAGTTCCCGAAGTGCACGCAATAGCAACAGTTTTTTGACTTTGTTGTGCAACTCCCAAAGCAAAAAAAGCAGCACTTCTTTCATCAACAATGCTTAAACACTCAATGCCGGAATGTTTTGAGAAAGCCAGTATCAAAGGTGCATTTCTCGAACCCGGTGAAATAATGATTTTCTCAATACCTTTTTGAACACAAATCTCTACTAAATTTTGTATGCCTGCTTTTTCTGAAATCATTGTGCGAAGGTCGGTAAATTTTCAATAACCGACAATAAGGTTTTTGCTTTATGGCAAGTTTCTTAATCCATTTTTAACTCAATACCATTTTTTTGAATTTCATATACAAAAGGATTCATTATTGAAAAGTCAGATTCTTCAATTGGATGTGGTTCAATTCTTAAATCTACTTTTCGTCTTATTCTCATTAATTTCATTTGAGTATCAAAAAAATCCGTCATATTACCAATAATCAATGCAACATCAATATCGCTATCTTCTTTCTCAAGTCCTTTTGCATAAGAACCAAACAAAAATGCTTTTTTTACTTCCAAATCAACTGGAATTTGCCTGACATACTTAGTAGCTGTTTCTATAATTGATTTATTAACCATTGTCTTAACTTTTCGATTTTTAATACCCATTCATCAGTAAATTCTTCATTACATAATTTATAAAAATCTTGCTTGTAGTTATCGTACCTTGTGTTTAAATTAAAAGTAGTTATTCTATCAAGCCATTCTTGTTGCTCATCTGTCAAGTTTAACTGAATTTTGTTGGCTAATCGCAACAAGTCATGTGTAAATATTGCATGAAGTTGATATTTTTTAACATAAATTGCCTTCAATAATTTTTCAATCATTAAATGACCCAAAAATAATGCCCAACTATAATCTTTGGAATTAATTAAGTTTTGCATTGTTGAATAGTTTTGCTCAGCCGAATCTATCCAATGTTGTACAATTTTGTCTATATTTTCAATTTTTTCATTCATTTATACAATAGTACAAAAAATCAATTTATTAATTGCATTTTTTTCTATGAATAATATTATTTGATCGGTAAATTTTCAATAACTGATAATAAAGTTTTTGCTTTATGGCAAGTTTCTTCCCATTCTTTTTCAGGAATAGAATCTTGTGTGATGCCTCCGCCAACAAATAATGCCAGCTTTTCAGGCAAGACTTTCAAACATCTTAAGTTTACAAATAATGAAGTTGTATTATTCAAATTTAAAGTACCCAGAAATCCTGAATAATATTCTCTGTTATGATTTTCGTTCTTTAGAATATATTTTAGAGATGATTCTCTTGGAGTACCACAAACAGCTGGCGTAGGATGCAGTTCCTGAATAAATTTCCCGAGCTTATTTTTTATTTTTTCTGAATTAAATTCAAAATCAGTTTGAAGATGAAAAACATTTCCTGCACTTTTAGTGGATGTTTTACTTTGCTGAAAATCTATAATATTAAATTTTCCGAAAATATTTCTGATGTAGTCACTAACATAATTTTGTTCTTCTATTTCTTTTTTCTCCCAAACGACATCTTTTTCTGCTTGTCCTGTATTTTTTTGTGTCCCTGCAAGTGCAATGGTTTTTGCTCTTCCATTGCTAATATTTAATAATGTTTCGGGACTTGCTCCTAACCACGTTCCAAGTCCGGGAAGATTCACCAGATAAATAAATGCATCAGGATATTTTATTGTTAAAGCAAAAAATAAATTCACCGAATCATAATTTGTTTTTTTCTCAATAAGTTTAATTCTTGATAAAATTGCTTTTTGAAAACTGCCTTTTTTTATTTCATCTATCATTTTGCGGCATTGCTTCAGATATTCTTCTTTTGAAATTGAAAATAAATTCTCAAAAGTTTTTTCTTTTACAAAATTGCCTGGTATTTTTTCAATCTCATTAATGATGGAGTCGTTATTAAAAACAATATCCGGTTTAATCAAAACTGTTTTATTTTCTATATTTTCATGAAAAGGAGAAAAAATAAAACCTTTTTCATTATCAATATTATTAAACGAATCAATAAAATTAATTTTTTGTTTTTTTTGAATAATCGTTTGATAGGAATTATCTCCCGGCAAACGGAAAGAAACAAAAATCTTGTTTTCCGAAATTAAAGAAGAAAGCAGTTTTTTATATCTGAATTTCATTCTAATTATTTCTTTTCAATAATCATAATAGTAAGTCGGCTTGATGAAATCAAATTATCATTTTCATTTTTGACATCAATATTCCAAACATGGGTATATTTTCCACGATGAATAATTTTTGCAAAGCCATAAACATATCCCTTGCTAACACTTTTTACATGATTGGCTGTGAGTGAAGTTCCACGTACATCATATTTATCAAGATTAATAAGAAGCGATGAGCCTAAACTGCCAATTGTTTCAGCAAATGCAAGACTGGCACCGCCATGTAAAATCCCCATCGGTTGCAAAGTTTTTTTATCAACCGGCATTCTGGCTTTTACGTAGCCATTTCCCGCATCTAAATATTCAATACCCAGACTTTCCATCAGAGTATTTTTATTAAGGTTGTTCAGGTCTTCAATTGTAAAATTGTTTTTCATGTTAAATTATTTATAATGCAAAGATAGTTGAAATGGGGGAATTGAGAGATGGAATATTGACAGATTAGGTTGCCAACCTTTTTTTATGGTTGGTAACCTTTTTGTGAATATATTTTAGAGTGTTTGATTATTGAAATAATAAGTCCACTCCGAAAAGTCAAAAAATAAAAAAATGCCACAAAAACACCAAAACACGAAAACCCACAAAACAAAGAATATTAATAAATTAATATTAGTGAAATTTAGTGTCTTTGTGTTTTAGTGGCTAAAAAATACTTTTCGGAGTGTACTTAGTATTGGAATAATGGAGTATTGGATTTCCCATATTTCCTCTATTCCCAATTTCCCAATTCAATAATTGATTATGCAAACAGTAAAGTTTTTATCAGTAAATAAAAATACTGATTATCAAAAATTATCTTGTTACCTTTGTATCTAAATACTTAATGAAAAGCTTATGCCGGAAACAAAAACATCAATAAACGCAAAGAAATTTTATTTTAGTGATACATCTTTTAGTAATCTTATGATGAAAAGGATTTATCATGTACTTCTGATCTCAAGTGCGTATGATGCTTTTTTTATGGAAGAGGACGGGAGAATTGATGAACAGATATTTGATGAATATGTTTCGTTGAACCTGCGTTATCCGCCTCAATTTATTATGGCAAGCTCAGAAAAAGAGGCATTTGAAAAACTCAAAGAAGGTAATATTGATCTTGTCATAACAATGCTAAGAGTTGAAGAACAGGACACCTTCGATCTGGCAGAAAAGATAAAAGAAGAATATACTGATATTCCTATTGTTGTGCTTACTCCTTTTTCCAGAGAGGTTTCAATAAAAGTTAATCAGGAGGATTTGAGTACAATTGATTATATTTTCAGTTGGCTTGGAGATGCCGAACTTTTATTAGCTATCATAAAACTTATTGAAGATAAAATGAATGTTGAGCACGATGTTAAAACAGTTGGTGTTCAAACAATTATTCTTGTGGAGGATTCAATAAGATTTTATTCAAGTTATTTGCCAAATATTTATAAAATCATTTTCAAGCAATCTAAAGCCTTTATGACAGAAGGTTTGAACGATCATAAAAAAATGATGAGGATGCGTGGAAGGCCGAAAATCCTTCTTGCAACAAATTATGAGGAGGCGATTAATCTTTATGAAAAATACAAACACAATTTGTTGGGAATAATTTCTGATATATCGTACAATCGTAAAGGTGTAAAAGATAAAAAAGCAGGTATTCGATTTTGTGAAAAAATAAAAAAAGACAACAAATTTGTTCCAATTCTTCTTCAATCTTCGGATGGTGAGAATAAAGAAATTGCAAAAGAATTAAAAGTCGGATTCCTAAATAAAAATTCAAAAACATTATCTCACGAATTAAGAAGTTTCATAAGAAAATATTTTTCTTTTGGAGATTTTGTTTTTACTTATTCCGACAATTCAAAGGAGGTTGCTCGTGCGACCGATTTAAAAACATTACAGGAAAAAGTATTCCAAGTACCTGATAAATCCTTAATATATCATCTCGAAAGAAATCATTTTTCGAAATGGCTAAGAGCAAGAGCTTTATTCCCACTTGCCGAGTTGTTTATGGATGTTACTCTGGATGATTTTGATAATATTGATGATGTAAAAAGATTTATTTTTGATGCTATTGCCTCTTTCAGATTGAATAAAGCACGTGGTGTAATTGCAGATTTTAAAAGAGATAATTTTGATGAATATTCCATTTTTACAAGAATTGGCGATGGATCTTTAGGAGGTAAAGCTCGCGGATTGGCTTTTCTCGATACACTTGTAAAACGTAATAGGTTGTATGATAAATATGATAACGCTATAATCACTATTCCAAGAACGCTTGTTTTGTGTACAGATGTTTTTGATGAGTTTATGGAAGATAATGAGCTTTACAAAATTGCTTTAGCTGAAAAAAATGATGAAGTTATTTTGAAAAAGTTTGTTAAAGCCCGTTTGCCGATGAGGATTCATGAGGATTTGTTTAAATTTATTGCTGTTGTTAAAAACCCGATTGCTATCAGATCATCCAGTTTGCTCGAAGATTCATATTATCAGCCGTTTGCCGGAATATATAATACATACATGATCCCTAATGTTATATCAGATGAAAACTTGATGTCCGAAATGCTTTGCAATGCAATAAAAAGTGTTTATGCCTCAGCTTTTTATAAAGACAGTAAAGCATATATGACTGCAACTTCAAATATTATTGATGAAGAAAAAATGGGAATTGTTTTACAGGAAGTTACCGGAAAACAATATGGAGAGAAATTTTATCCCGTTCTATCCGGAGTAGCCCGGTCGATAAATTTTTATCCTATTGAACCTGAAAAACCTGAAAATGGAATTGCAAATATTGCGCTCGGATTAGGAAAATATATTGTTGATGGTGGTGCTACTTTACGGTTTTCACCAAAATACCCAAAAAAAGTTTTGCAAATAAGTACTCCTGAAATGGCACTTAGAGAAACACAAAAACAATTCTATGCTCTTGATTTATGTGCAGGAAATTTTGTGCCAAGTGTTGATGATAGTTCTAATTTATTAAAATTAAAAATAAAAGATGCAGAAAAAGATAAATCCTTAAAACATATTGCATCAACTTATGATTTTAATAATAATATTATCAGAGATGGAGCAAGCCATGACGGAAAAAAACTCATTACTTTTTCAAATATTTTGAAATATGAAACTTTTCCTCTGGCAAATATTCTAATGGATATACTTGAAATCGGTCAGGAAGAAATGGGTAAACCTGTTGAAATTGAGTTTGCTGTTGATTTGGATTCTGTTTCTGAAGCTCAAAATGTTTTTAATATTCTTCAGATAAGACCGATAGTTGCAAATAACCAAACCATTGATGAAGACCTAAGTAAAGTTCCTGATGAAAATCTTATAATGTCTTCTGACTCGGCTCTTGGAAATGGCATTATTGATGATATTGTTGATTTGGTTTATGTAAAACCCGAATCTTTTGATGCGGCAAAAAGTGCTGAAATTGCTGAAATTGTTGACAAAATCAATGAGCAATTTATTGAAAAGCAAAAAAATTATATTCTTGTCGGACCCGGAAGATGGGGCTCAAGCGATCCATGGTTGGGGATTCCTGTAAGATGGGCTCAAATTTCTGCTGCACGTGTAATTGTAGAATCAGGTCTCGAAAATTATCGTATCGACCCAAGTCAGGGAACTCACTTTTTTCAAAACCTGACTTCTTTCAGGGTGGGATATTTTACAATTAATCCTTTTATGAAAGACGGGTTTTATGATCTTGATTATCTTGCCGGATTTGATGCCGTTTATGAAGATGATCTTGTCAGACATATTCGTTTTAAAAATCCGATAGTTATTAAAATTGACGGGCAGAAAAATATGGGAGTGATATATAAAGCGAAGAGTTAAGAGGATAATGTTGATAGCCATCCGATGACTTTTTAGACTCATATTTTTTTCTGAATTTCGAACTCCGAACACTGATTAACGATTTTAGATATTTTTAATAAGTCCCCAAAACCTTACCATCAAAAGTCAAATAATTCCTCATTGCCGAAACAGTCAGGCATGAATGAACCGGCAATATCCCCAAAACATCACCAATCTTGATTTTGGAAATATAGTCCGGATTTGTTTTTATGATCCCGTGTTCCTGCGAAAGTGATTTTACAAAAGTGTCCTTCACGGGAAGTGAAAAATTGTTTTTCTGAAAATTAACAACGTATCCAAAATACTTATTTCCGTTTTTGTCAATCAGGAATTCTTTCGACAGATGAATTCCTCCTCCGTAAACAACAATCTCATTTCTTTTATTATTTACCGAAACTACCGGACAGGCAAGAGAAACAGCAATGTCTTCAACAGAACACGAGCCAAGTTTATATTGCATCAGATCATACAAAATAAAATTTCCCGGACGGATTTCATCAACACCATTAAAATCTTCAGCAATACTGCATGAGGGAGTGTCGCCAATTGATATTTCAATATTCCCGAATTCATGTATATATTTTTCTTTCAGGAAATTCAATATTTTTATTGAATCAAAATGGATTTGAAGAATTTCCTTTTTTGACTTGGCGTGATAAGTTTGTCCTGAGTGAGTTAGAAATCCAATAAAATTCAGTTTTGTAGATTTTTTTGTTGATTCCAGAATTTTATCAATCTTTTCGAAATCATCCCAATTAATTCCCGAACGATGATAACCGGTGTCGATTTTGATAAAAAATCCTGTTTTAGATTTTAGGTTTTTGTTTAGAAAAATAAATGTTTCAATATTTTCTATCAGTAAATTGATCTTGATTTTTTTGGTAAGATTATTTACTTTTTCAATTTCGAGAATATTAAAAGGAAAAGCAATTGTGATATCCTTCCACCCATTGGCAGCAAAATATTCAGCCATACTTACCGAAGAAACAGTGATTGAATCAATGTCGAAATTTTTCACCCAATTCCCAATTTCACCCGACTGGTGGGTTTTAAAATGCGGACGTAATTTTAGATTATGCTTTTTGGCTTTGTCTGCCATTCTTTTGATGTTTCTCAGGCATTTTTGCTTGTCGAGAATTAAGGTGGGTTGAGTGATATTCATATTTTGATTACTTTTCAATAATAAGCTTTTTGACAATAAATTTATCATTTATTCTGATCCTCATCAAATACAATCCGCTTTTTATTTCCACAGGAAGCTTAATCGAAATTGTATTTCCACCAGAAGTTGCAGGTATTTCTTTTTCAAATATCAATTGATTTAAGAGATCATAAAGCTGCAAATTACAATAAGTTGTTGTTTCGCTTGGAATCTCAAGATTAAGAATATTTTGACATGGATTCGGCCATATTTTTATTTCAGGTGTTTTGTTTTTTTCGATTTCAAAAGTTCTGGTATAAAGGCTCGAATCATTACAAACAGTTAATGAATAGCCGGAATAATACCGCTCGTATGCAGGAATCGAACCACTATTAAGATTATTTGGAATTCCTATTGAGGGCCATTCATCATCAATATTCCAGAACCAGGGAATAGCATCAAGATAATAAGAAGTGTCGTTTAATTCATTTGTTCCTTCCGGGATAATTGTTCCCAGAATATTATTTCCATACTGAAAATGTTCGCTTCCTGTAAGCAAATATTGTCCGAAAAATGGATTGCTGTCGGTTGTTTCGTTTCCAACAAAATTCTGCTTTTTTGTTTCATAGTATGAATTTTGTGTCATGAGAATTCCATAAAGTTCAGCTCTGTTTCTGAAAAGAGTATTATAAGGTCCGCTTGGTCCCCAATAGTGATCAATAATAATATTCTGAATAATATTTCCTTCAAAGAGATTTGAAAAAGCAAAATGACCATGAAATGAAATATCTCCCGAAAGGTCGTGAACAGGTTCGGAACGATAAGGTTCGATAGAATAATTATATCCAAAAACATTGCCGTTTGCTCCCACTTTTATCATTTGTGCATGACGTAGATGTTTGAAAATATTATTCTCGATAAGACACTCGCCGCTATGATGACTTAAAGTTACTCCATAACCTCTCGTTCCAGCTCCATCATAAGTAAAAGCATGATGTATGTAATTTCCGCTAACTTCGATCATAGTGCTTTGGTAAATACCAATATGACTTCCGACACTTTTATTGCTTTCAACTCCTTTTATCCAGCATTGAGCGGCAAAGCCAAAATAAATATTTGATCCGGCACCTTCTTCGGGTTCATCAAAGCGGGTGATTTGCAAACATTCAATCCCAACATTATAACGCATTTCGGTTTTTCGAATTTCCGGATTTAATGATTGATTAAAATTAATACGCAATGGCTGCTCAATATAAATTGTATTTCCGACAACATCTGTAATTTTTACTATTTGTCCAACTGCATTTTCTGCCCATGTTGCCGGGCTAATGTCCCAGTCGCCGTTTTCTTGTCTGATTTCGGCAAAATCACCGGTTTCAAACTGACTTGCATTTTCAACAACTAATTGCAATGATCCTTTGTTAAAACCGGAAATTATATTGGTAAAATCAGCACTTTGACCTTTAGAAATATTAATACAATTTATTGGTTGATTACTCAGATCAAAGATCAGGTTTGTGGAATCGGAGGTTGAGCCTCGCAAAATTATACTGTCCGGCAAACTCAATGGTGAGTTGATAATAAAATCACCGGAAGGGAAAAATATAACTCCCAGATTTTCTTGCAATGAATTTATTGCATCGCTTATTGCCTGATAATTATCAGTGAGACTATCGCCGATTGCTCCAAAATCTGTAACCTCAACAATAATATCCGGTTCGGGAATTTCACCCTGATATCCGGCTGCTGACCAGTTTACTCTCAGGCTGTCGGGAATGATTTGAGCTTGAATCTGTATTGCAAGGATAAATAGCAGAAGAAGTATTTTGAGTTTTTTCATCTGTTTAAAAATTAACGCAGAGACGCAAAGACGCAGAGAAATTCTTTTAAACATACTCCTGTGTGTCCAATTTGCCTTGCCATGGGTGTTTCATGATAAATTTGTTTCACTCCAAAAGTTCAAACAAATTTAATACATTACAAACAACAAAATCAAATGAAATTCATTATTTTTACGGAATAGTGCGATAATAGGTTGCCAACCTTTTGCCGGATACTATTGATACACAATTAGGAGTATAGTTATAAGAGCTACTAAATAACTTAAAAAATGAAAAATATAAAAACACTTGTCCCCGTATTAATAATGATTTTTCTAATTTCATGTGGAAATTTCAGTAAAGATAAAACTGTTCTTTGCGAAAGAATACAATATGATGTAATTATCAATAATCCTGATCCCGGGCATTATTGGTGGGTAAATAATATTGAAGGATCAAAAAGAGAACCTTTTATCAAAAATCTTTTTAATGCTGCTTTTTTGGGTGAAGTGAAAGCGTATGATTATTTTAATAATCTGCTTTCTGTTGAACAACTTAAAATGATTGGTGCAGATACAATTTACAGAACTTTAACCAGACCATACGCTCCTTATGATGAGTATGATACTGTAATAATCACCAAACTGGAATATGAAGATGTTAAAAGAATTCGTTTTTTGGAAGAATGGCTGTATGATGAAAATGAAATTTCTATTAATAAAAAAGTTGTTGGCATTGCTCCTTTGATAGAAAGAAAAGATGGTGAAGGAAATATGATTGCTGTACAACCGTTGTTTTGGTTGTATTTTGATGAAAAGTATCCGTTGAGATAATAATCTTGGTAACTAATCAAATACAAGTACTTAAAGTGAACTAAAGTTAAGAGTGCCTAAAGTTTAATAAAAGTAAAATGGAATATCAAATTTATACATTACCTAATGGCATTCGCCTTGTTCATAAGCAAGTAAAAAATGAAGTTGCGCATTGTGGTTTGATAATAAACACAGGCACAAGAGACGAAAAGGAAGACGAATCGGGAATTGCTCATTTTATTGAACATGTAATTTTTAAAGGAACAAAAAAGCGAAAAGCTTACCATATTCTTAATCGCATTGAAAATGTAGGAGGTGATTTGAATGCCTACACTTCTAAAGAAGAAACCTGTATTTATGCTTCATTTTTAAAAAACTATTACGGCAGGTCTTTAGAATTATTTTCAGATATTATTCTTAACTCTGTTTTTCCTGTTAAGGAAATCGAAAAAGAAAAAGATGTGGTGATTGATGAGATAAATTCATATAAAGATTCGCCATCTGAAGAAATAATTGATGAATTTGAAGAAATAATTTTTCATAATCATCCTCTGGAAAATAATATTCTCGGGACACCGGAAAATGTGAAAAAAATAAATCGGAAAAAAATTCTGAATTTTATCAAGAGAAACTATAGCGGTGGAAGAATGGTTATAAGCTCGGTGGGAGATATTAGCTTTACGAGATTGATTAAAATGGCTGAAAAGTATTTTTCTGATATTCCGGGAAATAATAATTCTTTTAACAGATCGATTGTAAAAGAATATAAATCAGTATATCGTTCGATAGATAAAAGCACTTATCTTACTCATTGTTGTATGGGAAATATTGCGTATCAGCGCACCGATTCTAAAAGAATTCCATTGATATTATTGAATAATGTCCTTGGCGGACCTGGAATGAATTCGCGATTAAATCTTGCTATACGTGAAAAACATGGATTAACGTACACAATAGAATCAATTTATCAGCCATATTCTGATACTGGAATTTTTGCAATTTATGTTGGTGTTGATCCTGACTTTTTGGACAAAACAATTGAACAGGTAAAAAGAGAAATGACTAAACTCAAAGAAAAGAAACTGGGAGTAATGCAGTTGCATATTGCTAAACGACAATTACGCGGGCAACATGCACTTGCTATGGAATCGTCATTGAATGAAATGTTTATGATGGGGAAAAATATTTTGCGTATTAATAAAGTCAATAATATTCAGGAAATATATAGAAAAATAGAAGTTGTTACTGCCGAAGAATTAATGGATGTTGCTAATGAAATTTTTAAAAGTACAATGCAAAGTATTCTTATTTATAATGCAAAGGGATAGTTTTTGGGTGGTTTAATTTTTGGAAATTTGAAAAACTATTAATTGTGATTTTAAAAATCTTAGCACTTTAACTTAACAAAATCAAACAACAATCTTACTCCAACACCGGTGCCGTAAATACCACGATAGCTATATCTTTTCTCCATAAAAGCAGTTCCCGCAATATCCATGTGAATATAAGGGTAATCTGTAAAATGCTCAAGGAATTTTCCGGCGGTAATTGCACCTCCGGCTACTCCACCAAGATTTTTTATATCGGCAATTCCTGATTTTATTTCTTCTCCATATTCTTCCCATAAAGGAAATTCAACTATACGTTCGTAAACATTTTCTCCACTAATTTGAAGTTTCGATAATTCCATTTTAGCTTTTGATTGCATCGCAACTGTTGCATATTTCCCAATTGCTCTCTGAGCCGAGCCGGTTAGGGTTGCAAAATCAATTACAAGTGCAGGCTTGTATTTTTTCGCATAAGCAAGAGCATCAGCAAGTATCATCCTACCTTCGGCATCAGTATTTAAAACTTCCACAGTTGTGCCGTCGTACATTGTAATTACATCACCTGTAACATAAGCATTTCCATCAGGACGGTTATCAGTTGCAGGTATCAATGCAATAACATGAAAAGGAAGTTTTGCTTTTGCAATGGCATTAACCGCCCCTGCAACTGTAGCTGCACCACCCATATCTTGTTTCATGTCATTCATGTATTCTCCGGGTTTGAGGTTTAACCCGCCGGTATCAAAAACTACACCTTTTCCCACGAAAACAATAGGTTTGTCATTTTTCTTGTCTTCAGGATTCCATTCAATAATGGTGAAAGTAGGTGGGTCGATACTTCCTTTATTCACCGCCAACAAGCCACCCATTTTTAAGGATTCTATCTTCTTTTTTGTTAGTACCTCTACGCTGGCACCGCTTTCTTTTGCTTTGTTTACAAATTCTTCCGACAACTTTTCGGCAGTTAAATACGAGAGAGGTTCGTTAACAAGTGTTCGGCTAAAACAAGTACAATCAATAATTGTATTTAATTCTTCAATACTATTTTTATTGATGTCTTTTGAAAAAATTCCAATCTCAATTAGAGAATTTCTTTTTTCATCAGAATCTTTTTTGTATTTCAAAAATTGATAATTTCCGAGAGCCATTCCTTCAGCAAGGGCAAGTGTTTCTTTTTCTAAATCACTCAAAGTAGAAATTATAACTTTACTAAGTTTATTCTCATTTATTATTGAAACCAACTTATCACCTGCAATTCGAATTTTCTCCAACTTTTTAAACTCTTGTTTTTCTTTTGGGATAAACTGAACAAATAACCAATTATCAATTCTGTTAAATGATATCAGTTCTTTTTTGCTTTTTGAGTTTTGTGATTTGATATATTTTATTTCCTTTTCGGAAAAATATTGTCTGTCAAGGTTTTTAATGTCTGAAATCAAAAACACAAGATTATTGGATGGATTTATTTTAGTTGCTTTTTTTATCATGATATTTTTTGTTATTAAGGATGGCAAAATTAACAAATTATAATTTCTTTCATTGATGATAAATTTTTATTTGGAATTTAAATCTATAGGAATAAGCTCCAAATACTTTATTAGTAATAAAATCAGGATTTTTAATCCAGCACCTTATCAATATTGTAATTCGGTTTTTTGTTTTGAACTGAGTGTATCCTGCTCAAATACCCACCAATAATTCCCAGACTGAACACTATTATACTTGTAGAAAAAAGTATAACAACTATCAAAGAAGTGTATCCAAGCGGAACATTAAAAAATATTTTTTGGATAATAAATTTAATTGCTAATAAAAAAGACGCAACAGAAATTATCAATCCGCTGTAAACCATCATTCTTAACGGAATATTTGTATAATAATATGTGAGGTTTGAAGCAAGGCGAATCAAGGCTCTTGGATTATATCCCGATTTATTATTTCTTCGCTTTTTATGTTCAACAACAACAAACGAAATATTATCGGTGTACCATTGTAAAACCTCATCAATAAAGATAAAATTCTGATTATGAATAATTATTTTTTCAATTATTTTACGACTTATTATCCTGAAAGAAGAGCCATCGCCTGTTCTTTTTAGAAATATCTTTGAAGATTTTTTTACACTTTTGCTAAGAAAATTCCGTACGTGTGAATGTTGTTTTTTTGTATAAATACCGTAAGTGATATCACTTTCATTTTTTTGGAAAGTTTCAATAAGTTTCGTAATTTCTTCGGGTGGATTTTGCAAATCATCATCAATTGTAATAATGTTTTCGCCTTTAGCAAATCCAAATCCGCACATAGTGGAATTATGCTGTCCGAAATTTTTATTCAATTTAATAGCTTTAATGATTTCGGGATATTTCTTTTTTAATCCTTTCAAAACATCCCAACTACTATCCGTTCCTCCATCTTCAACAAATATTACTTCGAAGGATTTTTTCATCCCCTCAAATACATTTTTTATCCCCGAAAACAATTCTTCCAATGTATCTTCACTATTATAAACCGGTACAACAACTGAAAAATCTTTCATCTTTTAACTTTTTTGCTAAGATAGATATTTTGTTGGATTT